>CAYZGF010000062.1:0-2447 GCA_964477595.1 uncultured Algimonas sp. | reverse complement strand
AGGTCTGCGGAAAGATTTAGGACGGATTTTGCTGTTTGCAGCAAATCGACAATATCAGAGACAGCCTCTTCGGCAGAGACATCTAATGCGGTCTCCCGCATTTGTGTTTCCCGCTTGTAATCATAATAGGATTGCCAAATTGACAGCAGTAGAATCGGTAAGAGGGCGATGGCTAAGATCAGGCCAAAGCGACGCCTTAAGTCACTGGTCTTACGCGTCTTTGTGTTGTGCCCCTGTTTCACCGTCTATATGGTAAGTTTAGCGGTTTGCGAGTTTGTCGGCTTCGTCAAGAATAGCGTCCATAGCCTTTAACGCACCAATACCGTCATCCTTATTTTCAAAGTCACCCTCTTCCATGATTGAGGCAAGGGTCTTCCGCGCACGGCTGACACGGCTCTTAATTGTACCGGTCGCACAGTCGCAAACTTCGGCGGCCTCTTCATATGACATACCTGTTGCGCCGACCAGAATGATCGCTTCGCGCTGGTCGTCCGATAGACGGTCCAAAGCAGAGCGCAGCTCATTCAAGCGAACGCCGTCATCCGGATTCGCGACCGATACGATTGTCTGCTCCGCGACTTCCGGTTCAAGGGATGTTGCGCGCCAAGAACGGCGTTTGATGGAATAAAACTGGTTGCGAAGAATCGTAAATGTCCAAGCCTTAAGATTAGAACCGGGGCGAAAACGTTCGCGCGCATTCCAGGCTTTTAAGAGCGCGTCTTGCGCCACGTCATCCGCTAATGTTGCATTGCCACAGAGAGAACGTGAGAACGCCCGCAGGTGAGGGATGAGAGCCGTAAGTTCCGTGCGAAATTCTTCCTCATTAAAGGGAATCACCTCTTCTTCAACTTCAGGCGTGGTGGCTGAGCCTTGCTGTGTGTCTGACATACTAAGCGCTCTCATTGCCGGACTCGGATTTATTTGTATCAGCTTTGGCGAGAAGATTTAGAAAATCTGCGGGAATAGGTTCATTTACGACCTCGTCATACATTTTGCGAAGCGACGAGCCGATTTTATCCTTTAAGGGATCATCTGCAAATTCTGTTACAGAGGTAGGTTTACCCCCTGATTTCTGACCTTTGTCGTGGCTCATAATATTCTCATCAAAAAAAGTAGTCTTAATTAGAACCCTTACATCCGCATTGTATAAGATGTACGTAATTATTGAGCACTCACCAAACCTACGCAGAGGAACGGGTATTGGTTCCGTTTAATACAAGAAAAGTTCCACAAATGTTATGAAAAATGAGGAAATCTCATGAGCCTAGTCGAAACCTATGGTCCATACCTTCCATATCTACGGCGTTTTGCACGCGCTTTGACCGGATCACAATCATCTGGCGACACATATGTTCGCTCTGCATTGGAGGCTCTTGCCGCCGGAGAGGCGAGTATTGACGGTGATTTGCCGCCAAAAGTTGCGCTTTATCGCATGTTTCTAGCCATCTGGTCGACAACAGGTGCGCAGCTCGAAGTGAATGGTGGCACAGAAGGATCATCCACTATTCAGCGTGTTTCGAAATTGACGCCTGCATCACGACAGGCCTTCCTGCTTCAATCTCTGGAGGGTTTCTCATTGGAAGATACCGCTTCCGTCATGAATGTCACGACGGGCCAAGCCAGTGAGATGATAAAAAATGCCGAAGCAGATATTGAAAAAGAGCTTTGTACGAATGTCTTAATCATCGAAGATGAGCCGATTATTGCTGCTGATATAGAAGGGCTCGTTCTGGAGCTCGGACATACAGTTGACAGCATTTCGGCCACGAGAAGCGATGCTGTTCGAAATGCAAACGCTAAAAGTCCGGGATTGGTTTTGGCAGACGTTCATCTCGCGGATGGAAGCTCAGGCATTGATGCCGTGGAGGATATTCTATCAGATTATGATGTGCCGGTTATTTTCATCACGGCATTCCCGGAGCGCTTGTTGACGGGCGATAAACCTGAACCCGCTTATTTGATCTCAAAACCATTTGAACCGGATAATGTAAAGGCGGCAATCAGTCAGGCGCTGTTTTTCCATTAAAGTAATGCCAAATTATCCATAAATGAAAAGCCTCTTCAGTGTCTCACTGGTGAGGCTTTTACGTTGTGCAATCAAGAAAGTTGACTTTTGATGGTCAGGGAAAGTCAATTTCTCATTTTAATAATGGAGAAAAATCATTGCCTTGATTGCGCGGACTGAAAGATCGAGGCGAACTCAAATTCAACAATAACGGAGCGACCATTTACGGCACGAGTATCGAGTTCGGTTTCCCTGACTAAATCATCAATTGCAACATCGCTATTATAGGCTTTCAGAAACTCCGCTACCTCCTCAACCTGAACTTCCGAAATAGCCTTGTCAGCCTCATCCATATTTTCAAATTTTAGGCTTACAATATGTGCTTGGGCGTCTCTGCAGCTTGAAGCCGCTTCGATCGCGGCATGCAAAAATGCTGCGGAGT
>CAYZGF010000061.1:0-11018 GCA_964477595.1 uncultured Algimonas sp. | reverse complement strand
CCCAGCACATGCATACTCTGCGGACGCAGGCCAACATGACTCATGACCGGGATGCCGCGTGTCACGAGATATTCAATCGTTTCAGCGGCATAGGTTCCGCTTTCAATCTTAATCGCCTGGCAGCCTGTTTCCATCATCACACGTGATGCGGCAGCGAAGGCTTGCTCTTTGCTGGCCTCATAGGCCCCAAAAGGCAGATCCACGACGACCATGGCTGTCCGAGAGCCACGCATAACCGCTTTTCCGTGCAGGATCATCATATCCAAAGTCACACCAACGGTGGAAGGTAAGCCGTGAACGCCCATCCCAAGCGAGTCGCCCACGAGGATCAAATCGACATGTTCGTCCATTATTTCGGCCGTTGGCGCGTCATATGCCGTAAGGCAGACGATCGGGTCTCCGCCCTTACGGGACGTTATCTGCGGAGCCGTAATGCGACGTGCCCGTTTAACCGGGCGCGAGTGTGGTTTGTTCTGAGGTTGTGCTGACATTCCAGCCCTTTAGGGCAAAGCCCTAGAGGTCTGCAAGCTGTCCTAAAGGAAAATCGAAAACCGGGTCAGCGCCTGCTCGGATGAAATCGAGTTGGGCAGAGGCACGCGGCATGACGGACAGCGCATGATAGCGCGCCAAACTCGCCATAGGCACCGCATGTTCATCTCCAGCCTTAAGACCATTTGCTGTCGCTTTTATAAGCAGCGCTCCGGACAAAACGCTCGCGCACAAGGTGAGATAAGGCGTTGCCACAGACAGGGCGTCATTATCTTTCGCATTCAGCAAAATATCCGTCGCGGTCGTCAATGTCTTGATGCCAGCATCCAAGGACCGCACACAGACAGTCAAATCCGCCTCGCCTTCTCCTGAAGCATCTTTCGCTAAGCCTCTGATTTTTTTGAGGTCTGCGATGAGTTTACGCATCTCCTCTCCGCCATCTCGGCGGAGTTTGCGACCCACCAAATCCATGGCCTGAATACCATTTGTCCCTTCATAAATCGGCGCAATACGGGAGTCGCGAAGATGTTGAGCCGCACCCGTTTCTTCAACGTATCCCATGCCGCCATGAACCTGCACGCCTATAGACGCAACATCGACGCCAAGGTCAGATCCGTAAGACTTTGTAATCGGCGTTAGCAACCCGGCGCGACCGTGATCGCCAAGATCATCCGCCGCCGCCGTGGCCATTGCAATAGCCCTCGCGCCCATGAGGCGGGCCTTCATATCGATCAACATACGCCGTACGTCGGGATGGTGAACGATTGGAGCACCCGTTTCTTCGCCTGGAGGCGTTCCCTGAACCCGGTCGTGTGAATATTGCAGGGCCGCTTGATAAGCGCGCTCGCCAATCGCGACACCTTGAACACCCACAAAAAGCCGTGCTTCATTCATCATGGTGAACATACAGGCGAGACCTCGATTGACTTCGCCTACCAACCAGCCGGTTGCGCCGTTAAATTCCATGACGCAGGTTGGGCTGCCGTGAATGCCTAATTTATGCTCTAAACCAATCGGATAGAAATCATTCCGCTCACCAAGACTGCCATCCTCATTCACAAAATTCTTCGGACACAGGAATAAACTGATCCCGCGTGAACCATTGGGGCTGTCGGGCAATCGCGCTAAGACGAGATGGATAATATTATCCGCGCAGTCATGATCACCCCATGTAATGTAGATTTTTTGGCCGGTAATCGAATAAGTACCGTCGCCATTATCAACAGCTTTCGTTCGAACGGGGCCAAGATCTGATCCGGCTTGCGGCTCAGTCAAGCACATTGCACCCGTCCACTCACCAGTTACCATTTTTGGGATGTAAACCTCTTTCAACTCCTCAGAGGCATGCGCTTCAATCGCTTTCGTTGCCGAACTGGTCAGCATAGGGCACAGACCCAAAGCCATATTCGCGCTGTAAATCATCTCATTTGTTGCAACGGAAACGACTGTCGGAAGGCCCATTCCGCCAATTTCGGGGCTCATGGCCAGACTTTGCCACCCTGATTCGACGAAAGCCTGGTAAGCTTCTTTAAAACCGGGCGAAGCTGTGACGTCCTTATCATCCAATGAGGCTGGAGTTTGATCCCCCGCCCAATTGGTTGGAGCGACAACGTCCCGCGCGAAAACGGCCGCTCCGTTTAAAACATCACCGATTAACTCATCATTTGTGTCTTCAAACTTTGGCAGGGCCGTAATTTTGTCCATATCCACGCCGTGACGAAGTAGAAACTGCATAGCATTTACGGGAGCATTAAATGTCATTTTGACCTCTTGGAGTATTGCGCGAGCCTATGACACGATCTCGGAACAGTTTTAAGAGGCAAAAAGCCGCGCCAATGGACGTTTCACATATAAACCCTATCTAATTTTGAATAGCTTGCCTTGCGGTATCTCAACACATGCGCCAATACAGCATTATGAAAATACTTCTCCCGCTTCTCGCGACCTCTATCATTCTTACAGCCTGCGGCGGTGATAAGGCTGCTGAACCTGTTGCACCTCAACAAGTCGAAGCCCCTAAGCCTGTTGTTGAGCTAACGCCCGTTCAACGGGGTGCTAAAGTCTACGCAAAATGCCGGGCTTGCCACACTTTGGAGGAAGATGGCCGTCATAAAGTCGGGCCAAATCTTTGGGCGGTCTATGGCTCCAAAGCTGCGTCGAAAGAAGGCTTTGCCTATTCCAAGGCCATGATTGCGTCCGACGTCATTTGGGACGAGACAACTATGGACGCCTATTTGACACGTCCATCCGCCTATATGCCCGGCAATAAGATGACATTCATCGGATTGAAGAAACAGGAAGACCGCGATGCGGTTCAAGCCTATATGAGAGAAAAGACGACGCCTTAATATTCGGTCCATATCCCAATGAAAAGACTGCGTTCTTTGACAATATTTTGTCCAAATAAGGTTTGCCCTGCCCCGAATTGAACATATCGACCAGGCTTATATTGGCGAGCGATAGATAATTGAGATGTAAGCTGTGTCTGTTCCGGGACGGGAAAACCATCGACCTCATCATTTTCCGAGACGTTTAAATAGGTTTGAGACATTACCAACCAGCGTTCTGTCGGCTTAAAACCTAATGTCAATGCAGCTTGCACCACATCAATCTGGTTAAAATCTTCCGTGCGAACCGCTGCCTGAGCGTCATAGAAAAAGTCGCCTATTAAGGTCTCACGACTTTGGCCAATCAAGCCCCGAAATTCATATTGATCACCGCCCCGCAACAGGTCTACAGCCTGATTATCCAACTGACTATCTATCACATAGCTAAGCCGGAGAGCGGTCGCCAAACCTTCCCGCGCATAGGTTTTGAATTGCAGGCCTAGTTCAACATCATCTAATCCGTCGAAATCAAAACGCGAATCTCCATCTCGAAAATTAAGAGTTTGGAGCCCGCCATTTCCGACCAAAGTGAGCCAATCCGTTACACCTTGTTCAACATAAAGCCGCGTCTCAGTTTTGGTGAAGCCCCGCAATGGCACAGCTTTGTAATCATCATTGAAAATTTGACCCGCATTGCTCCAGTACGACGTCGAAATCACCTGCCCCTGACCAGCTCTTTGGTTCCATGCGCCCGCAAAGGCCTCATCAGCGAAAAACAGACAAGCCCCAAAAGCAATTATGCGTTGTAATAATCCCCGTTGCACAAGCCGAGATTAAGCTTTGCGCTGTCGTACAGTCAAATATAAAGCAATAAATATGGGACAACAAACCTTTGAAAAGCTGGCCTTTGTCGCCTCCAATCGTCCGAATGCTAAAGAGGCATTGGATGAACTCGTCAGAATATACGGAAATGTTGACGCGGCTGAGGCTGATGCGATCATTCCGCTGGGCGGCGACGGCTTTATGTTGGAGACATTTAGGCGGTACCTCCCACTCGTGACAAACGGTCTACCCGTCTACGGTATGAATAAGGGCACGGTCGGCTTTTTGATGAATAAGTTCGAGTCTGCGAATCTGATAGAACGCCTGCAAAATGCGACTGTTACACCGGTCCACCCACTTTCAATGAAGGCTGAGGCTGCAGGTGGAACATTCAAAGATATTGCCTTCAACGAAGTTTCGGTTTTCCGCCAATCACAACAAGCCGCTCATATCCAAGTTAGCGTCGATGGAAAAGTCCGACTGGAACGATTGGTAGCAGACGGTGTCATGCTATCCACGCCCGTTGGCTCGACAGCCTATAATCTATCCGCTCATGGACCTGTCATACCCCTTGGAGCCGATATATTGGCCCTCACGCCAATTAGTGCATTTCGGCCCCGTCGATGGCGCGGCGCCCTGTTATCAGGTCACGCTAAAGTGCGGTTTGACGTGTTGAACCCAACAAAACGGCCCGTATCCGCATCAGCGGATAATTCAGAAATTCAGGATTTGGTTTCAATTCAGATTGAACAGGATGAGGAAACAACTCTAACAATGCTGTTTGATGAGGAGCACGGCCTCGCGGAGAAAATCCTCCAAGAGCAATTTGCGACTTAAGCGACGCGTCTCAGCACAGCATGACCGTCAAGGATATCCAGTAAGTCTGACTCGATTTCTCTTGGAAAATTGAGCCCTGCACTCACGAGCCGTTCCGCGACCAATAGCTGAAATTTGGCTGCATTAGATGCCCTGTTCTCTTGTTCAACCGAAAGATAGGTTTGGATACATGCGGTCAAAAGAGCAATTTGCGGACCCGTAAATCGGGCCCGCAATCCCAATGCTTTGACACCCAATCCCGACGAAGCCAAAACCATTAGCTTTGTCTTTGCCAATGTTTGCCCTGCCAGACATGAAAGTCCCATTATGACAAACCGGATATCGCCACGTCCGGCAGCCCGTAAAATCAAACGAGGTGTCAGCTTACCGGATTTATCCAGAGCCCGCGCATAATCACGCAATCTGTCATCAGGCCAAGACCTGCCAATGACGTAGCTTTGGGCACGTTCGCGCGTATTCTGAGTTATCAGAGCGGCACGATCATCAGATATGCCCGGATAGGTTTTTAGATTTGAACCGATCTTATCGGCACTCTGCTCAATCAGTTTCGTAATAACGCCGGGCGGCATATCATGTCTGGACAAAGCCGCGTCACGGATAAGATCATCATCCGCATGTAAATTAGCAATCATCTCCGCGGTCTCAGGTGATATCAGAGCGCCATCATTCGCCGCCAGTCGCGCCGTCGCCACACTGTCACCAAAACTCACTATGGCATGAGAGACGTGTAAGCTAATCGTCTTCCGTTGAGCAATGGCCCGGATTTTATCCGCCGCTTTCGACTGTAATACTGCAACCAAATCCTGATCCGTCAGAATAGGAGATGATGACAATATCGGCACCGCAATGGAGTCGATGTCTTCAATCAGCGCCAAAGCAATATGACGGGGCAGGTTTTGAGAATTTTGAAGGGTTACAGACAAGGCCCGGCGGACCAGCGCCGACACATCGGCACATATACGGTCCATTAGCTTAGTCGCGAAAGCGCGCTCTGCCGGGTTCATCTGGGCTGACCGAATATCTCTTCCGATTTTTTGAACCGCGTTCGCCCGGGCCTCCGCCGTAGACCCTTGCAATGCCTGACGAATGGTCGCTTTGCCGATGCGATTTACGAAAGCAGATATAGAAGTCATTTGGAGCCCACCATGTGTCGCAAGCACCATATACAAATCTGCGTTAACCATCGGTTAGCAGTAATTGAGTCCGTGAGAAATTTAGGGGGAAATGGTACCGCCTCTTGGTCTCGAACCAAGGACCTCTGGTTCCACAAACCAGCGCTCTAACCAACTGAGCTAAGGCGGCATCCTACTCGGTCCGCCCGATTAGGGCAGACGGGAAAAAGGTGCAACCCCTTTCCCGCTATGTATCTGCATTTTTGGGTCTACTCGAAACTATGTGCGAATATTCTGAAAGCCTTGCGAACCCATTTTCTCTTGGCGCGCAATGTAAGCCGCCAGATTGCGGGCCCGGTCGGCTGGATCAGGATGTGTGGAGAGAATTGTCGGCTGACGGGACGGAGAATTGGCAGCCATCTTTTCCCATAGTTTCACAGACTGATATGGATCATAGCCCGCTTTCTTCATGTAGTTCGCACCAAGCAAATCTGATTCTGTTTCATGCTGACGAGAATAAGGTAATACGACACCGAGTAATGTTCCCAAGCCCAAAGCTTGCTGCAACATTGCTGTCTGCTGTTGCGCTTTTTGCGAACAGGCTCTTTGCTGTTGGCGAGGAACATTCTTACATTTATTTGAGAGGGCAACACCGCCCAAAACTGTTCCGCCAACGACAGCGAGCTGCGATGCCATTTGCATAGACATACGCTCTCTCGCGTGACCACCTGCGACATGGCCAACCTCATGTCCCATAATACCGGCAATAGCATCATCCGACTCTGCGAAGTCCATCATACCCTTGTAAAAACCAACGCGATTACCCGGCATGACGAATGCGTTTTTCGTATCTGTATCGAAGACCTGATATTCCCATTGCTGCTGTGCAAAGGGCGAAACGCGAGAAATACGGTTACCGATATTCCGTAAGCGTGAGGTATAGCGAGGGTCGCTGGACGTCGGAATTTTGGCCTTCATTTCATTCCAACTCGCCTCAGCAGCACCGGACAAGTCGCCGGGTGCAAGGCCCACAAATTGTTTTCGGCCTGTGTAAGGATTAGTTGTACAAGCAGATACAGAAGCAACGGCTCCGCCTGCGGCAAGACCTTTTAAGAGCTTTCGACGTGGCATAAAGGCTTCATGCGGGGCGGCATGTCCGTCCTGTGTATGATCATGGGTGCACATAAGAGGTCTCCGTTCATCTTACCCTGCTTAAAACGCATTTATCGACGTTCTTCATGAAGAACGTGTAGGGCCTAGGACACCATTAACACTGTTTTAGGGTGATAGTTCAAATAAAAATGGAGCAATGCGGAAATCCCGTTTATCATATATTCATGTTAAAACGTATTATCATTGGCGCAATCGTCTTCAGTTTACTGCTTCTTGGAACGGTTCTAATCCTCCCGAGCCTCGTCCCTACGGATAGTTACAGAGATCGACTGGAAGCTGATTTAAGCCGTGTTTTCGCGCGTGACGTAACGATTTCAGGTGACATAGATATTTCGACATTCCCTGTTTTGAAGGTCGAAACAGGTGCGATCAGCCTCTCCAACCCCGAAGGATTTCCGGAAAGAAAATTTGTCGACATTGATTCGATGTCAGCAAAAATACGTTTATGGCCCCTCCTCCGTAAACGTGTCGAGATATCAGGCGTCACCCTTCAGTCTCCATCAATTCGCCTGGAAAAACAGTCAGACGGACAGGTGAACTGGGCCGGGCAGAGGCAGGAAGAAACCGTCGAGACAGGTCCGTATAAGCGTGATGGTCGGTTCACTGAATATGACCCTGCCCTCGCTTTGCTCAGAGTTGCAAATGGTACATTGACCTATGTCGATGATGCGACGGGGAATACTTATGAGGTGAACAGCATAAATCTAGACCTACGTGCGCCGGGATTAGAACAGGCCCTTAGTGTGGATGGAGACCTCGTTTTCGATGGCTTGGACACTGCAATTGATGCGGAAATCAAATCCCCGGCGGATTTTTTGAAAGGTATGAAGACAGGATTTTTGGCGAAAATTGCATCATCCGAAGGGGATATAAACTTTGTGGGTGAATTTTTGGCCAGTGAAGACATCGCCTTTATCGGTGATTTTGACGTAAATACGCAAAGCCCCAACACACTTGCAGAACGCTTTCCATTGCCTGAGGGTATTGAACTACCGGCTCTGACATCTGTTTCAAGCCAGGGTCGCCTTGAACTTGATGCAAAAGCAATCGCATTCCCTACTATTGAAGCTGACATCAAAGGTGATGGAATAAATGCTTCTTTCAGTGGCGCAGCGGACCTGGGTGAAGGCGCAGAGAGCACAGGTCAGTTTTCTGCAAAACTTGACGATATGACCATTCTCCGCCCTTATTTGGAAGAGCCCATCCAAGCCCTGAACGTTGTCTCTGCAGTTGATGTCAAAGGCGACGTAAAATGGATAGGGAATGAATTCGACATGTCGAATATCAAAACAAGCTTATCAGGCCCCGATCTGACGGCGAGCTTTACAGGTGATGCAGCTTATAGATCTGCACTATCATTGATTGGTAACTTTGAAGGTGGCTCTGATAATTTCGCCAAGCTGGTCGAAACAGCAGGCATAACTCAACCTGATGCAGCCGCGGTGAAACGGGTGAATGCAGGTGGAACAATTGCGCTAACGGACGGAATTGCAAAACTGTCAAATGTCGTCGCGACAGTTTCGGAAGGCTTTGTGAATGGGCAATATGCAGGGGATATCACCTATGGCGACGACTTAGGTTTAGACGGTCAATTCGAGGGTGAAATCAGCGATCTCGGAACCCTCAATCAAGCTCTGCCGCGTGAGATCCCCTATTCGGACGTTGTGAAATACATCTCTCTTTCCAGTCAAATTCGCACTGTTCCGGAAGGATATAGTTTCACCGATCTTACATCTGAGCTAAAAGATGGCCTCCTAAATGGTAAGTTTATAGGTCAACTCACGCTCGGGAATAAGAGTGAAATCTCTGGCAGTCTGTCACTTGCAGCAGACAGTCTACGTGCCATTGCATCCACCCAAAATATAGCCTTGCCCCCATCAACGGATGTTGGCCCAATCCTCGAAGCTTTTTCATTATCGGGGCAGGTCTCAGGAACACCTGACACTTTGACTTTTAGTTCCGGCATTTTGAAGCTGGATAATCTCACAGGGCGCGGTGATTTTGATATGGCTCTCACAACAAGCAAGCCTGTTCTAACGGGCAATCTCTCTCTCGATCCAATGGATTTGCGACCCTATATGTCGGCATGGTCAGAACAAAATCCCGAGGGGAAAATTCTGCCCTGGTCAGAGGAACAGATTATTCTTTCAGGTCTAAACGCAATGGACGCAAAGGTCGATATCGACACTCCATCGATCATTATGGATAGATTAGAGTTGGGCATCACGAATGGCGCCATAAACTTAAAAAACGGCGTCTTATCTGCGGATTTAGAGAAGACTGAACTCTATGGCGGTGACGCATCCGGTTCTTTCTCTATTGCTTCGACGAATGGCGTTCCGACAGTTTCGGTGGATGCGACGGTAAAATCGGTCGCCGCTCAAAATTTCTTTTTGGCCATGGGTGGATTTGAGAAGATCACGGGCACGTCTGATTTAAACCTATCCTTTAATGGACAGGGGCAAAGTCAAGCTGACATCATGAAGAGTTTGACCGGGAATGGTATTTTCAAAGTCGCGAAAGGTCAGCTTTTAGGATTAGATGCAGGTGCATTATTATCTGGTGTCGACACGGCACTGACTCAGCGCCAACTTCCCGATGGGTTAGGAATCGGAAAAACAACTGATTTCAATGACATAAACGGTACATTCTCACTTATAAATGGACGAGCGAGTATAAACGGCTTTCAACTTCAATCCGGCGCGTTTTATATGGACGCTGACGGCGCAATCGACATCGGACAGCAGAGCATTGATGTTGGCTTACGACCGAAACTCACGACAGGTAGTAACCTAGCGCAATTCGGAATACCTTTGCGTTTCACTGGCGGTTTTGGGAGCGCCAAACCCGGCTTGGATACAGATTTCTTAGGCGATATAGCCAAAGCCAAAGCACGTCAGAAAGCCGGCGACACGGTTCGGGATAATCTGGGCGGTCCTCTCGGAGGCATTTTGGGTGGTGTGATCAGTGGCCAAAATCCCGAGACTGAATCCCCACCAGAGAATGAACCTGTTGAAGGCACCGTTCCTGTTGAAACGAATACGCCTGAGGCGGACGCAGAAGAATCAGAATCCGAAGCGGTCGAAACGCCAGAGGAGCAAATTGGCAATGCGCTGAAAGACTTGTTCGGACGCAAGAAGAAAGACTGAAAACGACAATGAAACGCAAGGAATTTTCTTGCTTAGCGCGTTATAGCCAGAGAGATGACTGACCCGAATATACATGATCCTGTTGTGACACGACAAACACCACGTGCAGATTTTTCTATAGATCAATGTTGGTCAGAATACACTTCAGATGAGCATGCCGTATGGGACCTGCTCTATGCGCGTCAGTTAGATATTCTTTCAGAACGTGCGTCACCGGAATTTATGGAAGGTTTAAAAACCCTGGAATTGAGTCGTTCAGGTATTCCAGACCTTGAAAGATTAAACCCGGCTTTGAAGGCTATGACAGGCTGGGAGATTGTAATGGTCCCTCACCTCGTACCGGATGATGTGTTTTTTACACATTTGGCAAATCGACGTTTTCCAGCAGGACGATTCATTCGGCGGCGTGATCAATTGGATTACTTACAAGAACCTGATATTTTCCATGATATTTTTGGTCATGTCCCTATGCTCGCAAATCCGGTTTTTGCGGATTACATGCAGGCATATGGCCAAGGCGGCCTGAGAGCGTTAGGGCTCGGCACGTTAAAGAACCTTGCCAGACTATACTGGTACACAGTTGAATTTGGACTGATTAATAGTCCTGAAGGCTTACGAATTTATGGCGCGGGGATCGTGTCCTCATTTGGGGAAAGTCAGTATGCATTGGAAGACAAGCACCCAAATCGCATTGGTTTCAACCTCGAACGCATTATGCGTACAGATTACGAAATCGACAAATTTCAGAAAACCTATTTCGTCATTGATGATTACACTCAACTCTTTGACGCAACCCAGCAGGATTTTGGCCCCATTTATGAGCGCCTGAAAATGCAAGATCACAGCTATGGAACGGCTGAAATTCTGTCTGAGGATAAGATTATTCTCTAGTGAAGACGGCTTTAAGCATTGAAGGCCTGAGCTGTCCCAGTGGCTAATTGGGAATATGATTCACATATCCCAAGACGGATGATGGCTGATGCCCGTCCATTCTTCAGCTCATTCAATTACAGATGAAATATTAACTGTTGGATGCGACTTTCCAGAGGCATTAAAAATAAAATCAGCCGGACAAAGTCCTCAGCTTTAAAACGCGTATTTATAGCTTA
>CAYZGF010000060.1:0-11269 GCA_964477595.1 uncultured Algimonas sp. | reverse complement strand
CTAATGAGCGGGCGTAGCTCAGTGGTAGAGCATCACCTTGCCAAGGTGAGGGTCGTGGGTTCGAATCTCATCGCCCGCTCCAGATTTTCTAAACATCCGTGAACTTAAGCTTTCGCCTTCTTTTTCGGGACGACGGCTGCCTTTGCCATATTCGTCACGGCGACATAATCCAGCTTGCCTGTACCCAAAATTGGCACTGTCGTTACGGAAATGACTTTCTTCGGGACAGAAATTTCCGGGACGCCGTGGGTTTGCGCCCAGCGCATCAGATCTGCGCGTTTTGCATCCGGATAATCTGTTAACAGGACAATTTGTTCGCCGCGTCTGGGGTCGGGGACAATCGCAGCGGCATGCATATTGTCAGGCCAAAGCGCAGACGCACAATTTTCCACCACGGTCAGCGAGACCATTTCACCGCCAATTTTGGCAAAGCGCTTCAGGCGACCGCGAATGACGTAATAGCCTTCCTCATCAATTGAGACGACATCGCCCGTATCATGCCAGCCTTCAGGCAGAGGCACGACTTCTCCCGGATTATCGGGTGAAATATAGCCTTTCATAATATTCGGGCCGCGCACGAAAAGACGCCCGGCATCTTCCAGACCCTCGACGGCTTCCAAGCGTGATTCAATTCCCGGCAACATTTTCCCGATTGTACCTGCGCGAATATCGCCGGGCTGATTGGCGGCCAGAACAGGCGCGCATTCTGTCACGCCATAGCCTTCCAAAACTTCGAAAGAGAATCGTTCCTCCGCTGTTTTACGTGTCTCTTCGCGAACCCGTTCCGCGCCGCAGACCGCGATACGTAGAGAGCTGAGACCGCCATCCGCGCTGGCCCGCATATATTGTTGCAGGAACGTATCGGTTGCGAACAGAACCGTAGAGCGTGTCTTGAAAATTCGTTTTGCAATTGTTTTTGTTTGCAGAGGGGAGGGATGCAGAACCACAGGGTGGCCACTATAAATCGGCCATAATGTGCCTGCCGTCAGGCCGTAGCAATGAAAGGTCGGTAGTGGATTAAAGAAGATATCCGTGTCTTCCAATTTCACATGTTCCTCAATTTGCTCAACATTGGCGAGAATATTGGCATGGGTCAGAACGACGCCCTTCGGGTTCCCTTCCGTTCCGGAGGTAAAAAGAATGATTGCGGCATCATCGGCGGACGGGTTTGGCGCGAAAAACTTTGGAAAGATTGGGCCGAATACCGCGCGGAGTTTTCCTTTCACTCCGATCTCTTCTTTCATGTCCTCCAGATAAATAATATTGACGACCTCTGAAAGCTCTTCAATCAGAGATGAGAGACCACCGATCTCCACAAATTTTCGGGCCGTCACGACAGTTTTTAACGGCGCAGTTTTTGCCGCCGCCGATAGGTTTTTAATTCCGGCCGTAAAATTCAACATGGCCGGGATCCGTCCCGCCGCATGAATAGAGAGCAGCGCGATGACCGCCCCCGCACCTGTTGGCAGTAAGATACCGACCGCTTCTCCGTCTTCGGTCACGGTCTTTAATGGCGCTGAGAGTGCAAATGACGCCCGTAAAATATCCGCATAGGTAAAGGTTTTGCCGTCACCATCTGTAATGATGGATTTAGATTTTCCATGAGTTCGGCAAGCATCGACATAGGCTTCAAATAAGTTTCGACGAATGCGTCGATGTCCGCGTTTCGATAAATCTTCGGATTTCAGGAAAGTCGTTTCCATCTGTTTCCCCTAATTTAGGTTTCGATCCTTTGCCGATTTTTCGGTCATGTGCCGGATGCAAGATTTGACGCTAACCTAAAACACGGCCCGGTGCAAAACCTGCTGACATCCTATACAGTCTTGTCACCCAGACGCGCAGAGATGTTGCTTGCGCATGTCGACCTGTATTCTTAGGTAACCGCGATGACTGTTTACGTCGATACCGCGCGCCATCCGTTTCGAGGCTACATTATGTGCCATATGACAGCGGATAGTTTGGACGAATTGCACCGGATGGCGGATCAAATCGGTATGGAGCGCCGCTGGTTCCAAGCGCCGCCCAAAGCCAGCCATCCACATTATGACATACCTGAGCATAAACGCGCCAAAGCGCTCGCATTGGGCGCTCAAGAAGTCTGTCAACGGACGGGGCTTTACTTTGCGGCGCGGCTCGGTCTGGAATGGGCGGAAGCCGAGAATGACGGCGGGCGTCGCGATAAATATCAGCGGACATTAGTTCGAACCCAAATCTATGCCGAAATGATGAAAGTGAGCGAAAGATGACAAAACCATTGGACGGCGTCAGAATTATCGAACTCGCCGGAATCGGGCCAGGCCCCTATGCGGGGCAATTGCTGGCCGATATGGGCGCTGAAGTCATCCTTATTAACCGACCCGGGCCCATGGGGGCCATTCCAAACCTGTCTAATCGCGGGAAAAAAGCGATCACTTTGGACCTACGAAAACCGGAAGGTGCGGCTGTCGTTCTGGATTTAGTGAAATCTGCGGATGTTTTGTTTGAAGGTTTGCGCCCCGGCGTCACGGAACGCCTGGGAGTGGGGCCGGAGGCCTGTCACGAAGTTAATCCAAAACTTGTCTATGGGCGCATGACGGGATGGGGACAAACCGGGCCTTGGGCCAATATGGCCGGACATGATATTAATTATATCTCGATCACGGGGGCGCTGGGGGCCATGGGCCGCAAAGGCACGCCACCATCCCCGCCATTGAACCTAGTTGGCGACTATGGCGGCGGGACACTCTTTCTCGTTAGCGGGATTTTGGCGGCGCTCTATCAAGCCGAACGCGCGGGCAAAGGTGATATTGTTGATGCCGCAATCATAGACGGCACAAACTCGATGATGAGTGTGCTGCATATGCTCTCTGGGCTGGGTCAATGGACGCCGGAACGCGGGACAAATATGTTGGACGGAGCGTGGCCGTTTTATCGATGCTATACAACCAAGGACGAAAAATTCATGGCCGTCGGTCCGCTGGAACCGCAATTCTTCGCAGAGATGTTACGCCTTTTGGAGATTGATAAGGCGGATTACGGCAAGCAAATGGACACCTCAAAATTTCCTGACCAACATGCGATGCTGGAGGCTAAATTTGCCTCCAAAACACGGGATGAATGGGCGAGTGTTTTTGACGGAACGGATGCCTGTGTGACGCCCGTACTGACCTATGACGAAGCGCCGGCCCATCCCCAAAATGCGGCGAGAGGCGGTCTTCGTAAACAGGGAGCCTTTGTGCATCCCCGTCCTGCGCCCGGTTTTAAGGGGACAGAGACTGATCCCGATTTTTCTGTTCCGGGCGCCAATGATGCTGCGGCAGATATTTTTGAGGGTCTCGGTTATGATGATGCCAAGCTGGCCGCGTTGAGAGAAACGGGTGTCACGCCTTAGTTAAGTGAGAGAGATGTCTCTAAAGCTTATTCTCTTGAGCCTTTAACGCATCGGCCAATCGCATTTTGGCACTGCCGGGTTTGAGGGGTTTTTGCTGGCTTTCATGTGGAGCCCATCCCGTCATCCAAACGATCTCAAAAGTTGTCATCAGCTTACCATCATCTCGTGCGAAATGTGTCTGATAGCTTTCTTTCAAACTGCTGAGCCATTGGCGGGTTAAAGGGCGGCTGTCACGGGCCGCTAAAATATTTGTCAGACCTAAATCACGCAGATCAGAGATTAGGCTTTCCAATTTTCCATAGGCTACCGTGATCCGGTCCATATCCACAACCGGCAAAGCCAGGCCCGTTCTCCCCAACAACATGGCGGCTTGGCTGTAATCAACCATGGGGTAGACCCGCGCCGTCGCGCCGCCCAATATCTCTTGATCAGTCGCGTAGAGGCTTTGCCGTAATTCTGTCAGTGTGTCCCCACCTAAAAATGCGATCAATAACAATCCGTCAGCGGCCAGATGTTTTCGGCAGCGTATAAGCGTTTCAGGAATCCGGTCATCGCTTTGTAACTCAAAAATGGACAGGATAAGGTCGTATTGACCACTGAGATTGTCAGGCTGATCGATATGATCAAACTGCTTAGGTTGACGCTCATCGCGTAAGTTCTCTCTGATGAAATCCCGGCCATCCATCTTTCCAACCAGAGCCGCGCGTGAAAATGTGCGGTTTATGTCTTCTAACCGGGACGCTGCATCTTCTGCAGCCCGGCAGTAAAGGAATGAAACAGCTCTCCGGTTCTGTCGCTTGGCGCTCCGGATTTGAGCCAAATCCCGTGCATGCGGATTAAATATTTTAGGAGGCGACGTGCTCATAGCTTCCCGCTACTCTCATTCTCATGACGCCAGCGCAAGATGACAGCCTGACACAATTTACACGCCGCCGCATGAAAGCTGGCGGCGCGGCCGTGATTGATACTTTGTTGCCGCCGCAGGAATTATTGGGACTTGATGCTGATCCAATTGCGCGACGCATGTGGGCCGATGTGACTTTTCTCGATGCGCCCTGGTGCGAAGCCTGCGGATTTCCTTTTGAATATGCCGTGCAGGGCGGATCGCTTTGTGTGCGATGTTCTGTCAGACGGCCTGCTTATCATCGGGCGCGGTCGGCGATGGCCTATGATGACGGGTCGCGGGCGCTCATCTTGTCTTTCAAACATGGCGGACGAACAGAAGGTCTCGCCAGTTTTGCTGCCCAAATGCGCCGAGCCGGGCGGGATATATTGACGGATGCTGACGTGTTGATCCCGGTACCGCTCCATCCAACACGCTTGATTAAGCGGCGATATAATCAGGCCACACTGTTGGCGCGAGCCCTTGCGAAAATCACGGCGGCGGAATTTTCGCCGGATATATTGTTTCGAACACGCCGCACAGACAGCCAAGGCGGCTTTAATGCGCGAGCCCGAATAGAGAATGTCAGGGGGGCTTTTACCGTTAAACATGCGGATAAAATTAAAGGCCGTAACCTTGTCTTGATAGATGATGTGTTGACGACAGGCGCAACTTTGGAAGCCTGCGCCCGCAGTTTAAAACGTGCGGGGGCCGCGCGTGTGGATGGTATTTGCCTCGCACGCGTGGCAAAAGCGGCAGCACTCCCTACATAGGCTTTTCACAAGGAAAGAAGACTCATGGCCAAAGTTGAAATGTACACCAAAGCGTTTTGCCCGTTTTGCATAAAAGCGAAAGCGCTCCTTAAAAATAAGGGCGTTGAATTTATCGATATTCCCGCTGCAATGGACCGTGATAAGCGCAAGGAAATGAATGAACGATCAGGCCGAAATACGTTCCCGCAAATCTTCATTGACGGGAAACATATTGGCGGTTGTGATGATATTCATGCGCTGGACCGATCCGGAAAACTCGATCCGATGCTGGGTCTCTAAATCTTGAAAGCGGCCGCAATTCAGATGCGTTCCGGCGTGGATGTGGGTGAGAATATCGCCTCTGCCTCTGCGCTTGTTCGGGCTGCGGCAGCAGAAGGTGCGGAATTTATTGCGACGCCTGAGATGACACATTTCCTACAGAAAGACCCTGTAGCCTTGCGGAAAGGGGTTAGATTAATGGCGGAAGACGCTGGCGTTGCGGCATTCTCCGTACTTGCTGCAGAGCTATCCGTTCATGTGTTGATTGGGTCACTGGCGATATTGCGAGATGACGGCAAAATTGCGAACCGTTCTCTGCTTCTCGCGCCTGATGGTTCGCTCGCGGCGCAATATGATAAAATTCATTTATTCGAGGCGGCTTTATCAAAATCCGAAGCTTACCGTGAAGCGGATAGTTACACCGCCGGTGATAGGCCTGTGACGGCGGATATTGGGTCGCTCTCACTTGGTCTCTCTATATGTTACGACCTTCGCTTTCCGGCGCTCTACGGTTCCTATGCCCGTGCCGAAGTAGACATAATTTCGGCCCCCGCGGCTTTTACCGTTGCGACGGGAAAGGCACATTGGGAGACGCTGCTACGGGCGCGGGCTATTGAGACCGGCGCTTATATGATCGCACCAGCACAAGGCGGTCATCATGCTGACGGGCGGAAGACATGGGGACGCTCGACAATTGTGGCCCCCTGGGGTGAAATTGTCGCGAAACTCGATCATGATGAACCCGGTTTTATTTGTGCCCATATTGATGCGGCGAAAGTGAAGCAAGCCAGACAGCGGGTTCCGGCTTGGCGCGGAGAGGTTTCATGATCCGCTATGATTTGATTTGCGCCTCTAATCATGAATTTGAGGGCTGGTTTTCATCTTCGTCAGATTATGACCGGCAAGCGGCATCGGGACTTTTATCCTGCCCTGTTTGCGCAACGAAGAAAGTCGAAAAAGCCATCATGGCACCCGCCGTCAAAACTGCGCGGAAAGTGGAAGCCCGTGAAGCAAACACGGCAAAGGCAATGAACGCCATGGCGGCTAAAATCCGTGAGGAAATCGGAAAAAATTGCGAAAATGTTGGGACAAATTTTGCTGAAGAAGCCCGTGCGATTCACTACGGCGAAAAACCCGAACGCGGCATTTATGGGTCCACAACGCCGAAAGAGTCCGCCGAACTAAAAGACGAAGGCATAGCGGCGCATCCCTTGCCTGACGTTCTCGTACCTGACTCTGCCAAAACAAAGTTAAATTAATGCGATCCGATAAAAAACAAGCAAATGCCATTGTGTTGGGTGCGGGGTCATGGGGAACCGCATTAGCGCAACTCTTGGCCGTGAATGGTCATGCCGTCACATTATGGATGCGGGACCCTGCTCAGGCGAACGCTCTAAATTCCAGTCGTGAGAATAAACGTTATCTGCCTGACGCCCCATTGCATGACGGCATTTCCGCGACCGCGGAATGTCCCGATTTCTCAAAAGCTGACCTTTGCTTATCAGTCATTCCGGCCCAACATACGCGGGCGCAGTTGGAGATTTTCGCACCTTATATTCCAGACGGATTACCAATTGTACTTTGTTCAAAAGGCATTGAGATCTCGACATTGGATTTCATGAATGAGGTTTTAGCTGAAACCGTACCGGCCGCCGCGCCTTTTGTTTTATCCGGGCCCAGCTTTGCGCGTGATGTTGTCAAAGGTTTACCAACGGCTGTCACCCTTGCCGGGAATGATTTAGAGGCCGCAAATGCGCTGGCTCCATTAATTCAAGGGTCTACTTTCCGTCCTTATACAACGGATGACATGATCGGTGCGGAAGTTGGTGGTGCCGTCAAAAATGTTCTCGCCATAGCGTGTGGCATGCTTTTGGGCATGGGGCTGGGGCAAAGTGCTCATGCGGCACTGATTGCGCGGGGGTTTGCGGAAATGAACCGCCTCGGCGCAGCCCTTGGCGCTCGCGCAGAAACTTTGTCGGGCTTATGCGGTTTGGGCGATCTTGTTCTTACTTGCAGTTCTACTCAGTCGCGCAACATGTCTTGCGGCATGCGTCTGGGTGAAGGGGAGAGTCTGGACGCAATCTTGGCGTCCCGAAACTCTGTCACTGAAGGGGTTGCGACGTCCCCGGCTTTGATCGAATTGGCAAAGAAACATGATGTTGATCTGCCCATATGCCTTGCGGTGAACCGCGTCTTGAGCGGCGCCCTTACGCCAGCCGGGGCGATGGCGGAACTGTTGTCCCGCCCGTTAAAACGGGAAGCTGACTAGGCCGCCAAACGCAGTTGCGGTTGGGCAACTGGCTTGGATTTTGTAGCGTAATCCAAAATGGCCGTCGCATCCGCAAATGGCCCCAAAGTCATAAAGGCCCGGTTTTGGGCATCATGCGCGGGCAGAGCAGCATAAGCTTTAGCGCGAGTGAAATCGATTGTCTGATCAAAAAACATCTTTCTAAGTCGAGGTGACAAACGTGCCAAAGTCAAAACCTGTTTCACACATTTCCGGCTCAGATAAAGCTCTGAGGCGATATATGACATATCCTGATGGGTGCGGAATAAATCTGTCACCGTTTTATAAAGATCCCGATTAGACATCAGGGCAGGTGCGTCGGAAGCAATCTCCCTGATATCTTCCACTTCAACATAAGGGATATTGACGAGAGAGCGTGGCAGTCGACCCATAAATTCCAATCGGCGAATAGCCGCAAGGCGCTTGCGCCCGTCAATAATGATCAGGCGGCCTTCTGAACGAGATATAATGATGGGGGAGAGCAAGCCAAATCTCGCAATAGAATCTTGAACGGCTTTAATATCTTTTAACAAACGCCCGACAAAAAGACGGGGGCGTAGAGTTGTGAACATATCCACAGGGGCTGTTTTAATATGGGACATGGGGGCGTCCTTTCATGTTTAACATGACGCTAATCTGAATGCTCAACACTTACTGGAACACATCTGTTCCATTACAAATTTCGCATTTTGGTTAACGCGCGTTAACTTATTAGTCTCCTGTTTTACTTAACATTTTGACGGAAAAAAGACAGTCACAGTTAAATCACCTTCCGGTGAAATGTGTTTAATGTCTTCACACTTTATTAACGATTTAATTCAGCCGCTTCTTTATCCCGACCGTCACATAGTTGATCGACTTATCCCCAGAAACTGTCCACACATTTGTGATGGGATTTAGGTTCATCCCAATCTGTTCAGTCACATTTAAGCCCGCATCAGACATCCAGCGGGAGAGCTCCGTCGGTTTGACGAATTTCGCATATTGATGCGTCCCGCGGGGGAGCCATCTCAAAATATATTCAGCGCCCACAATGGCGAGGGTGAAAGCTTTGAGCGTACGATTGATTGTGGAGCATATCATGATGCCCCCGGGAGCCTTGGCTGTCGGGGCTTTCACCATGCGCGCGCAGTCGGTCATGAATTCGGGCGGATTGGCCACATGTTCTATGACTTCCATATTCAACACCACATCGAATGGCGTTTCACCTTGCTGCACCATTTGCTCAATTGTGCCGTGTCGATAATCAACGTCGAGGCCAACTTGTTCGGCATGGGTCTTGGCCGTTTTGAGATTGCGTTCCAGCGCGTCAACGCCCGTTACTTTTGCACCCAGCCGAACCATCGGCTCGCAGAGCAACCCGCCGCCGCACCCAATATCCAAAACCCGCAACCCTTCCAAAGGCTGGTCTTTCTCCGGGTCTAACCCAAAATGAGCGCACACCGTTTCTTTGATAAGGTTCAGCCGTGCGCCGTTCATCACATGTAAAGGCTTAAACGGTCCGGTTGGGTCCCACCAATCCGCCGCCATGCGCGAGAAGCTCGCCATCTCTGCCGGATCAACGGATACGCTGGTTAGCTGTTCGGGTGCGTCTTCACTATGGGCCATTCTTACTCTTTCATTTGGAACAATATCGGGAGACCAGGTATTCTATATACGTAACTTGACCCCTGAGGAGATAAATTATGGAATCCGAACATATCAAAAGTGCCGCCAATAAAGCAGCTGGCAACCTTAAGCAGAAAGCTGGTGAAGCCATCGGCAATAAAGAGATGCAAGCCAAGGGTAAGGTTCAAGAGCTGAAAGGCAGCGCCCAAGACAAAATCGGCGATGTTAAAGACGCCGTCGAATAGAGATTCTCCTTAGAGAATTTTTTAGCCGCGCACAGAAATGTGACGCGGCTTTTTTATGTTCTCAATGAAGCGCCTTACCCATTGCCTATTCGACGCGACCCGCCTAAGAGGTCGCCGCTTCATCGGGACAGAAAAGCCTCTTTGAAATTGAAATTTATAGGAGCAGGTCTTTGGCCCGCATTGTCATGAAATTCGGCGGGACCTCTGTCGCCAATTTGGAGCGGATCCGACATGTGGCCGGTCTCGTGGCCGAGGAAGCGAAAGATGGCAATGAGGTGGCCGTTGTTGTTTCCGCGATGAGCGGAGAAACAAATCGCCTCGTTGCTTTGGTCGATGCACTGGATGCCGACTCTGATAAAGGTACGGCGATTGAAGATGAATATGACTCGATCGTGGCCAGCGGGGAACAGGTTACATCGGGCTTGCTCGCAATTGCTCTGCGCCGTCGTGGCTTGAAAGCGCGAAGCTGGCTCGGTTGGCAGATCCCGCTGCGCACAGATATGGCGCATTCAAAAGCCCGTATCGCGGAGATTGAAAGTTCTGCTATCGGCCCCTCAATGGAAGCGGGGAATATAGCCGTCGTGGCAGGATTCCAGGGCGTCAATGATGAGGGACGTATTTCCACATTGGGGCGCGGAGGGTCTGATACTTCCGCTGTCGCGCTGGCTGTTGCGTTAAAAGCCGACCGCTGTGATATTTATACCGATGTTGACGGTATTTACACGACCGACCCGCGTATTGCCAAAGATGCCCGCCGCTTGAACCGTATCGCCTTTGAGGAAATGTTGGAGCTCGCTTCACTCGGCGCCAAAGTCCTGCAAACGCGCTCGGTCGAATTGGCCATGAATTATAATTTGCCCATCCGTGTTTTGACCAGCATGGCGGATGTGGGCGATCACAATCCCGGAACTCTGGTCTGCCACGAGGATGAAACCATGGAAGAACGTGTTGTCAGCGGTGTCGCCTATTCCCGCGATGAAGCCCAAATTACTTTGCTGCGACTGAAAGATGCGCCCGGCATGGTCGCGAAAGTCTGCCGCGCGATGAGCGAGGCCAATGTCATTGTTGATATGATTGTCCAAGGTATTTCGCGTTCGGATAATTCTGCAAACCTGACTTTTACCGTGGGTAAGCGCGATTTGGATAAAGCTCTGTCTGCATTGAAGGCCGCGCAAAATGATATTGGATTTGAAGGCATTAAATCAGATTCTGATGTGACCAAAGTTTCCGTCGTCGGGATCGGCATGCGTAGTCATACAGGTGTTGCGCAAACCATGTTCGAAGCGCTGGCTGAACGGAATATCAATGTCGAAGTTATCGCGACGTCCGAGATCAAAATCTCTGTTCTTATTGACAGCGAATATACCGAACTCGCCGTTCGGGCTTTGCACAGTGCGTTCGACCTTCACACGACGCCAGCACCAAAGGTGAGCGCGCCTTAACCAAAATTTCACTACATCGTCAGCTTTTGCCCGATTTAAGCCGTATTTAATCCTATTGCCGTAAGTCTGCAGACAGGCCGGGGGGCCATGGGAGAGTTGCGGTGAATTTTCGAGTTAAGACGGCCTTGCTAAATGCGGCGGCTATGGTGGCACTTATCAGCTGTGGTGGCGGCAGTTCGTCATCACCTTCGACGCCGCCCGTAAGCGGCCCGCCGCCTGCACCTGTTGCCAAACCCTACACAAATCTCGAAACACGCGAGGAGGCCGCCCGTTTTCTTATCCAAGCTGGTTTTGGCGGAACTGAAGATGATATTGACGCCTTAGTCGGAACAGATGCTGCGGATTGGATTGTGGCCCAGATGCGCAAGCCCGCCACGCGAACGCTGCCCCTTATGCAGTCTCG
>CAYZGF010000059.1:0-11362 GCA_964477595.1 uncultured Algimonas sp. | reverse complement strand
TCGTGCCGATATTCGCATGCGGCTTATTCCGCTCAAACTTCTCTTTTGCCATGTCGAATCTCACTCACATGTTGTGACTTGCCCCCACCATGGCGACGCAGTCGATTAAGAATTTATTTACCCTATCTCCGGACAGTGCCGGAGAGAAGATGGAGCGGGCGGCGAGAATCGAACTCGCGTCATCAGCTTGGAAGGCTGAGGTCTTACCACTACACAACGCCCGCGGTATATATTTTGCCTTCTGTGAAGGTGGTGGAGAGGGTTGGATTCGAACCAACGTACACATAGTGATCAGATTTACAGTCTGACGCCTTTAACCACTCGGCCATCCCTCCATTTGATAATCACATGGGTTAGATGTGACCTTTCCGTGCCTCCAACAAAAAACGCTCTGTCACTCCGGGCTTAAAACTGTTAGCCGCGTCGTTCACAGAGTCGATGTCTAAATTCCGCTGGACCTATAAAGATGAAAAACCCGCCGCGCAATAGGCCATCGCAAAGAAAAACAGGCCGAAAGTCTACGGACCCATCAGGTCCAAAAGGCCAAAAAATGAACCTGCGCAGCCGCGGGATGAAGGGCGCGGCTGCAGACGCACCCAAACGCGCGGCCGGAATGCGCTCTCACGGGGCGACGAGTGCGCCGCGTTCACCTCGAAAACGCAGTCAATCCAAGCACGAGGGCGGATCCGGCTGGATTTACGGCACGCATGCCTGTCTCGCGGCTCTCTCTAACCCGAGACGCACTATTCATGAAGTCCTGATGACACAATCCGCCGCCAACCGCCTGAGCTTGCCGACGAGCGGGGCGATGCCGCAAATCGTGGAACCGCATCACATTGACCGCAAACTTCCCAAAGGCACCGTCCATCAGGGAATCGCTTTGAAAGCTGCGCCTCTGGAATGGCCGGCCTTGGAAGTTCTCGCAGATGCTGCGCCGGATGACGGACTGATTCTCGTACTGGATCAGATTACCGACCCTCATAATGTCGGCGCCATGCTGCGCCTGGCGTCTGCTTTCGGGGTCAGCGCCCTTGTCATGCAGACCCGTAAAGCACCGCCCCTGTCCGGCGCGCTCGCTAAAGTCGCCGTGGGCTGTTTGGAAACCATTCCAGTTTGTCTGGAAACGAACATCGCGAATACGCTCCAAAATCTGCAGCGCATTGGCTGGACCGTGACGGGTTTGGCGGGCGAGACCGAGCTGGATTTATCGGATGCGCTGCATACGGGCACAAAACAGGTCATTGTCATGGGCGCAGAAGGCCCGGGCCTGCGAGAGCGCGTGCGTAAAACCTGCGACCAACTCGCCCGCATTCCGATGCACAGCCGCGCCGTTGCAGGTGAAGCCGAAAGCCTCAACGTCGCGACAGCCGCCGGGATCGCGCTATATGAGGCGCGTCGGGGTTAACTCATGCACCTTTGGACATTTATTTGCGAGCTATGCGGCGGGATATATATTTCCCAATATCAAGGTGACGATGTTTCAGACGCGATTCAGGGTTGGACTAAGGACGAATTGCCGAACGTCCTTAAACTCGCATCAAAAGACGCCCCAGGAAAATACAAAATTAATCTTGATGTTTTGGATGCAACGCCGTTGGATGGATTGCGGCAAGCTTATTGTTGGACGTTCGGATTGAGCTATAAAAAGTTTTGGTTGTTCCCTGCTCTCAAGACGGGACTGGTCAACATTATCCAAACTAAACCCGAAAGCAGCTAATCCTCACCCATCGTCGCAAGATCATCCTCTGCCGCGATCCGGAAAACAGTCGTCGAAGCGTTTTTGGCGAGGGGGATGAAATCTTCTTTGTCGGCTTGCGAAACGTCTGCCCGCCTAAAGATCCGCGTCAGGACCAGCAAAAATACGCCGGCATAAATGGCAGCGATATATAAGAAGAGAGAGGACGGCCCGAAGACAGCCATAACACCACCGCCTGCGAAAGCCCCGATGATCGCGCCCAATCCATGAAGTAGCAGCAAACCGCCATTTGTTGCGACGCTTTCCGCCGGATCAGTCAAATCATTTGCGTGCGCAACCGATAATCCAAATATCGGCAAGAGTACGGCCCCAAATCCTGCGCCAATCCAAAGCAAGTTTGCCTGAGATCCGAGCGCAAAGAGACCCATTGCAATGGAAAGCAGAACAGTCGCCAGGCAACATCCGGCAATCACATATCGACGGTCGATCCGGTCAGAGAGAAATCCGAACGGCCATTGGGATAGGGTCGCCCCAATAATGACACAGGACATAAACAGACCGATGATTTCGGGACCATATCCGCCCTGCTGAACAAAGATCGGCCCCATCGACCAAAAGGCTGCATTTGCGAGACCTGTTGCCAGAGCCGCCAAGGCTCCCACGGGTGAAACCCGATAAAGCGCCCGTATATCCAATTTCGCTACGGCCACAGGCTTTGGCGCTTCGGTATTCGTCAGCGCGATTGGTACCAAAGCGAGCGAAACGAGTATGGAAACAATCGCAAAAGGCACAAAAGTCGTTGGGCTGGCAAGACCCAGAAGCGCGTTACCAAATGTCAGCGCGCCCAAATCAACAACACGGTAAACTGACAAAATAGAGCCGCGTGTCTCATTCGTCGCCCGCTCATTCAGCCAGCTCTCAATCACCATCGCCATGCCTGCAAAACAAAAACCGGTCACGGCCCGCAGGCCAATCCATGTCACGGGCTCGACCAAGATTGCGTGAGCCAGAGCGCTGGACGACGCGACAGACGCTAAGGCGACATAGGTTCGGATATGCCCGGCACTCGTAATCATACGCGGGACAAATCGGCAGCCCAAAATGAAACCGAGATAATAGCCACTCATCAACACGCCGATAAGCGCCGTAGGAAATTGCTCTATTCCGGCACGGACAGACAGCAACGTGCCTTGCAGGCCATTTCCCGTGTAGAGAATAAATGTCGCCAGCAAGAGCGCCGCGATGGATTGGAGAGCCGTTTTCACGGCGCGCCCCTAATGGCTTTTTATAGATTTGGCGAGAGAGAAAATTCGGCAATTTTGCAGGGCAGAGCTGCATTTGATAGAGGGCTACCCAAATTCATCCACATCACTAAAAACATCAACATAATGTGGGTCATGGCCGAACCGGTTCGGACCCGACGTTCCCTTTTTAGAGCAGATGAAAGCCATAAAGATAAAACCCAGCCCCAGCGGTAATAAATAGATGAGCGCGTACCAGCCGCTCATATCCAAATCATGGAGGCGGCGTATGGTGACGGAGAGTGTCGCGAGCAACCACGGCACATAAAAGAGAATGAAAGCAAAATTCAGAACACTATAGAGCGCACTGTCTTTTCCGCCTTCAGAAAAAAGCCACTCATCCACAAAGGCCGCCAGAATGACGCCGCCAATCAGAGTGGCGACCGTCCACCAATATTCACTTCGCGGCGCGCGGGATTTGAACGTCACAATATTCCGGAATGCAGAGATATTGGCGGCGATAGGATTCATAGGCTTGCCTAACCACGAATGCGCGTTTTTGCAAAAACAGGCGACTTATACTGCGCTTTGCGCGTATGAAGGGCTAAACCTCTGGGGAAATAAACTATGTTATCCGATATTCTTGTCTATCTCGCGCATTCCGCCGCTGTCGTTTTTGGCGCCGTCACGCTTTTGTGGGCGATTAGTGTGGCCGCGAAAGACGCGAGCCTTGTCGATATATTTTGGGGGTTTGGATTCTTACTTGTCGGGGCGGTGTGTCTCTATCTTGCTCCCGTCAAAACGCCTTATCTGATACTGTTGGCCGCCATGCCAATAATTTGGGGCCTGCGCCTGACGCTTTATCTCGCCAAACGAAATCTCGGTCACGGCGAAGACAAACGCTATGTGAATATGCAAAAGCGGGCTGCCAAAAAAGGGATGTCAGAAATGGCCTGGCGGCTTCGCTCGCTTTTCTCGATTTATTGGGGGCAAGGGCTTTTGATCATGATTGTCAGCGCGCCTGTTTGGGTCGCGATGGCGACGTTCAATCCGGGCGGGACTGCTATATTGGAGGATAGTACCGTCTATTCCGCAGCGAATGCTCATATCGGCATCCTTGCAATAACAGGAGCCGCGCTGTGGCTCATTGGCTTTCTGTTCGAGGCGATAGGCGATGCGCAACTCGCAACCTTCCTGAAAAAAAATAAAGGCTATGACGGACCTGCGGATGAGAAGCCTGTCATGGATAAGGGCCTCTGGAAATATACGCGCCATCCAAACTATTTCGGCAATGCCTGTATGTGGTGGGGCATTTGGATTGTGGCCTGCGCGGCACCGCTTGGATGGGCCACGATCTTCGGCCCAATAATTATGACGCTGCTCCTAACCAAAGTCTCGGGACGTGACCTGCTGGAGCGCGATATGGGCCGGCGTAAAAATTATCAGGACTATATCGAGCGCACGAGCGGGTTTTTCCCGCTGCCGCCAAAGTCCAAATCATAGACTCACAATATGGCGCGTCATCCGATTGACCTCCCCGGTGTGCCGCCCCAAACGGCGCGCCATATTAAAGCGCTCGGTCTGCCCAATTGGCAACACTATTTAGGATGGTGCAGAGAGCATGGCTTTCAAGAATCTTTGGAGAAATCCAAACGACAGATGCAGCAAGAGCTTGAGATCATCGAGCAGTTGGAACTGCGTCGCAAAGCCCAAATGCGGCTACACAAAAATCCAAAAGCCTTTTTAAAAGCCATCTGTCGCGGCGACATTACATCAGATGAAATTGATCGCCCGAATTTCAAGCGGGCCGCAATTGAGATCGAAGGCAGTCAGGAATCGCCCGAACAACGCGAGTCACTTTTGGGTATGCTCAACGCCCTCTCCCGACATGCAGAACTGATTTACGAGACCGCGCAAGGCGGGACGCCTTTTATTCGCGGCCTGATCAAACTGCATGACCGCAAAGCTTTATGGCTTCGTCCCATCGCCGACTTTAAACCGCGCAGCAAAAATTCCGATAAGAAATTCGGCGAGCTGACCCATCATCTCTTTGATGATTATGGCGACGTTCCCACTTTCATGGAGCGTGTCTGGCTGCGCACAGATAGGAAGAGCTGGCGGTGGCGGGATTGGTATATCCATTTGGGGCGTGGGCATAACTTGCGCAAAGCGAAATCGCCGGTGCCAATCACCAAGAAAACAGCGCATTTTTTCTTGCAAGCACCCGATGATTACACCGTAGAGCAAGCTGTTCGCTGGGGGCAATTACGCGCTTTAGGCGCAGAAGCGCCGCTCATAAATGCCGTTGTCGCTACACAAATCGGACGGAGTTTCATCAATGAGGAATTCTGGTTCACAGTTATGCGCTTTTTTGTCGACACACCCATGTTGGACCCACGCCAAATCGGTCCCATCATCGACTATATCCAACATCAAAGATATGAAGGTCGGGAGTTTGAACAAGCCCCGGGTGTCTGGCACCGCGAAGCTGCGGCGCAACCCGGCTTTTCCATGCGGGGTCGGGATGCGACAACACTTCTGAGGCAAGTGGAAGACTGGCACGCCGCGCTCGGCAAACGTGCGGCCACATCAAATGCGGTTTACGCAGAGGCCCCATTTGGCGGGCATGTTGAAACGCGCAAGAAAGGTCGCGAAAATATACATTGGGTCATTCGCCAGCTACGCACACAACGCGATCTCATCGCGGAAAGTGATGATTTGCGGCATTGCGTCGCCAGCTATCATTGGTCTTGTGAAAAAGGGCGGTGCACGATCTGGAACCTGTCGTCACAAGATGGTGACGGCACAACACGCCGCCAGACGATTGAAGTGAATCAAGCCAATGAAATCGTGCAATGCCGTGGCCTCGCCAATCGCGACCCATCGCAAGAAGAACTGGGAATTGTGAGTAATTGGGCCCAGCTCAATGGATTGAGATTGGCGACTTATTTATAAAAAAGCCCGGGCTTCATGCCGGGCTCTCAATTTTCAGATTTATGTCTGTCTAGTTAAAGACGTTTGTCTCACTTCCGAGTGGATCAGGACCGAAACGATTTGGTCCATCTGTTCCTTTTTGCACGTAGAAATACAACAGGATCAAACCGCCAATCAGCGGAATCAACGCAATCAGCAAAAACCAACCGCTCTTATCTACATCGTGCAAGCGACGCACGGCAATCGCTATGCTTGGTATTAGAATTGCAAGATATGCAATACCAATGACGGCAGAACCGACTGTTTCACCCAGCAACCCGGACACTAAACCAATAACAAAGAATATGAGCATGATGCCCAGATAAGCCCACCAATATTCTGATCTGGACGATCGCCCATTAAAGTCTGTGTAACGCGTGAAAAAAGATTTTACGGCTTCTTGAAACCCCATAGGTTTCTCCCCCTTTTTTGATTTAACAAGGAGAGATTAGCAGCGTCGAGGAAAACATAAAGGAAAATCCTCTACGGGCCTGTTTCGATTAAGGCTATACGTCTAGACCGAAGCCTTACGACTTCGGCGCTCCGTTGTAATCAATCCCCCGGATTGATTACGGACACTACGCGTGTTTGAAAATGCGGCGACGTTCTACGCTGGACGGAATGCCCATCGACTCCCGGTATTTCGCAACAGTACGCCGCGCGATGTCAATCCCTTGGTCACGGAGCAGCTGCACCATTTTATCGTCAGAGACAATGGTGGTCGCTGTCTCTTCAGAAATCAAAATTTTGATCTTATGACGGACGGCTTCGGCAGAATGCCCTTCCCCGCCATCAAGGCTGGGGATGGCCGCCGTGAAGAAGAATTTTAGCTCAAATAATCCGCGCGGCGTGTGCATATATTTACCTGATGTCACACGGCTGACAGTGCTTTCATGCATTTCAATCGCATCAGCAACATCGCGCAATTTCAGCGGGCGCAAATGGTCAATGCCAAAAGCGAAGAAGCCATCCTGTTGCTTCACGATTTCAGAACTGACTTTCAGGATTGTGCGCGCCCGCTGATCCAGTGATTTCACGAGCCAATTGGCATCGGCGTGACAGTCCGAGATGAAACTCCGCGCCGCGTCATCATCACCACCCGCTTTTTTGATCTCATTATAATAGCGCTTATTCACCAAAACACGCGGCAGCGTATCGGCGTTGAGTTCAACAGCCCAGCCGCCATGCGGCGTTTCGCGAATAAAGACATCCGGCTCGACTGCGCCCGCCATCGTTCCGCCAAATGCGAGGCCCGGCTTAGGCGATAATTTCCGCAATGCGCCAATCATGAGCTTTAACTGGTCAATTTTCACGCCGCAGAGCTTCGCCAGTTTCGACAAATCATGTTTGGCGAGGACCGCCAGATTGTCGAGCAAGGTTTGCATAGGTGAGTCCAAAGCTCCCATCTCGCGAAGCTGTAATCCCAAACACTCGGAAAGCGATGTCGCAAATAATCCAGTAGGCTCCAATGTTTGCAATTGAAGTAAGACAGACGACACGCGGGCCGGACCGATACTGAGGTTTTCTGCCGCTTCCTCGACAGTCATACGGAGATATCCGGCATCATCCACCTGCCCCGCAAGATAGTCAGCCACAGGACGGTCTCGGTCTGAAAGTTTCAAGAGGGCCAGTTGCCCCTGAATATGTTCGGACAATGTAATATCTGCGGCGCTATTGGCCATTGGGTCAAAATCGCCTGAGCCGGAAAAACTGCCGCCGCTATTATTGCGCGACCAATCGACAGACCCACCAACATCTGCGGCTGTTGATTCCGGAGCGAGTGCATGGTCAGGGGTATCCATATCGGATACCGCTGCACCCGATGTGACCATATCTGTGGAAGGGGTTGGTACATCTGCGACGGTCTCAACATCCTCGCCGCGACGATTTTCATCGCCCGTGCCGCGTTCCAAAAGCGGGTTTTTCTCTAACTGTTCTTCAACAAAGGCCGAAAGCTCAATATTTGAGAGCTGCAGCAGCTTGATCGCTTGCTGCAATTGCGGCGTCATGGCGAGCTGCGCGCCCTGCCGTGCCTGTAATTTTGGGGCCAAAGCCATACCCACACCTAACTCTATTCACCATGTCGGTTTGTCCCGACTTGGAATGCGGCATAAAGCACAAGGCTTAATATCCGGTTTGCGGCATGAAAATTGCTTAAACATTTTTGCAACACTGTTGATAACTTCACAGTCCCTCAAGACAACGTGACTAGAACTTCAGAATTGCGTGACCTATGGCGCGCCATCTTTCATGCCCCATAGGACGGACCTAATTTTGTCTCTCTCAAATTTTTCTAAATCAGCCCTAGCAACCGCGTTGACGCTTTGTTTGGCTGCCCCCGCTTTCGCCCAATCTTCTGACGATGATGTCGTTATTGTGACCGCGCAGAAGCGTGAACAAAGCCTGCAGGACGTACCCTCATCTGTCGCGGTTCTCGCCGATGATGTTCTGGACAATATCACATCCGGTGGTGAGGACATCCTCGCCCTGTCCGGTCGCGTCCCCAGCCTCTACGCAGAAAGCTCCTTTGGTCGGACCTTCCCGCGCTTTTATATCCGGGGTCTCGGCAATACAGACTTTGATTTGAACGCCAACCAGCCCGTCAGCCTTGTTTATGATGGTGTTGTTTTGGAAAATCCGGTTCTCAAAGGCTTCCCTGTCTTCGATTTGGACCAAGTTGAAGTTCTTCGCGGACCGCAAGGCACGCTTTTCGGACGGAACACGCCCGCCGGTGCCGTGACATTCACAAGCGCCAAACCAACCCAAGAAACCGAAGGCTATGTCCGTGGCGCATATGGTCGTTTTAATACGGTCGATCTGGAAGGCGCAATTTCAGGTGCCCTGATTAAAGATAAGGTCGCTGCACGTTTGTCAGGCATCTACCAGCGTAGTGATGACCGCGTCGACAATATTAATCCCGATGCCCGCGAAAACGCATTTGAAGAATATGCGGATTTCGCAGGACGTCTCTTGGTGGAAATCACGCCGGATGAACGCTCTTCCTATCTTATCAATGTGCATGGCCGCCGCCTGCGCGGGGGTAGCCGGACATTCTTCGCCAACGCCATTCAGCCCGGCTCAAATGAGCTACGTGACGGATTTGACCGTTTTGAAGGTGCATCAGATTCTTTCCAAGTCTCCGAAGTCGACAATATCGGTGTTAGCCTGACAGCGAATTGGGAAAATGTCTGGGGCGGCACGCTAACCTCTATTTCTGCTTTTGAACAAGTGACAAACTTTGCCCGCGGTGACGTTGACGGTGGTGTTGGCGCAGGATTTATCGGCAATAGTTTCCCGGGTTTCATCCCTTTCCCGGCTGAATCCGCTGATGGCGTGACTGCGCATGGTCAATATACGCAGGAAATTCGCTACAACCGTGATTTTGGCAATGTCGTCAACCTGACCTTAGGCGCCTTTGCATTCCACGAAGATTTGAATTTGGACAATATTTCTTTCGATTCATTCGGACCCGGAAACCCGATCAACGCATTCGGGACGCAGACCCAAGAAACAACATCATTGGCTTTGTTCGGGTCAGCCGCTTGGAACGTAAATGACCGCCTGACCGCTACAGCGGGTCTGCGTGTGACGGATGAGGATAAAGAGTTCTCTGCCGAACGTGAGTTGGGACCATTTGGCGCGCCGCCACTGGGTCCGATTGAGCGCGACCTTGGCGATACGGTTGTCACAGGTGATTTCGCTCTGGATTATGAGCTGACAGATGATGTGAATGTCTATGCCCGCTATGCTCGCGGTTTCCGCGCGCCGAACGCACAGGGCCGTATCCTCTTCGGCGATGCCGTGACCGTTGCTGACACTGAGACAATCGACAGTGTCGAAACCGGCTTCAAGTCACGCTTCCTCGACGGCAAAGCGACGGTGAATGTCAGCGCTTATTATTTTGAAACAAAAGATCAGCAGCTAACTGCCGTTGGCGGAGCCGGTAACTTTAACCAGCTTCTCAATGCTGAAAAAGTGCGCGGGCAAGGTGTTGAAGTTGATGCCACATTTAACCCGATTGACCGTTTGGAATTCACCGGCGGCGTATCGTACAATGACACGGAAATCATCGACTCAGATCTGCAAGCAGGTGCCTGCGGTGCGCCGTGTACGGTTCTGGACCCGATTGACCCTGTCACAGGCCTAGCCTTCATTGATGGCAATTCATTACCGAATGCGCCGAAATGGATTGCAAATGCGACAGCCGGTTATAGCGTTCCGGTGACTGAGGATTGGGAAGTCTTCGCCTTTGGTGATCTCGTCCACCGTTCCTCAACGAACTTCTTCCTCTATGAATCTGTGGAATTCAGCTCTGACCCGCTAACGGAAATTGGTCTGCGTGCGGGTGTGCGTAAGGATGATTTCGAACTGGCCGGATATGTGCGGAACCTGACAGGTGTCGTACAAGCTGAAGGCGGTGTTGATTTCAACAACCTCACAGCCTTTGTAAATGAACCAACACTTTACGCCGTAGAAGTGACAAAACGCTTCTAGCGTAAATCAAGCGGGTCTGTCATAGGCCCGCTTATGACAGCTCGCGTAAAAATCTGCGGTTTAACCCGCCCTGAAGATGTAGCCTGTGCCATGGAAAATGGCGCAGGCTTTTTAGGTTTTATCGTCGAATGTCCGTCGAAAAGACGGCTGAGCGTAGCGGAAGCTGCGACTCTCGCTGCACATGCGGGCGACACGCCGCGCGTCGCGGTGACGGTCAATCCGACAGACGATTTGATCGATCGTATTATCGCCGAGATGAAACCTGACTACATTCAACTGCACGGCGACGAAACGCCTCCCCGCGCGGCAGAGATCGCGGGGCGCTGTCCCGTCATCAAAGCTGTCGGCATTGCCTCTGATGACGATATGAAAACATCAGAGACTTATGCAGGCATTGCGGAGTTTCTGCTTTATGATGCAAAGCCACCAAAAGGGGAAACTGTGCGCGGTGGGCATGGTATTGCAATTGATTGGACCATCATCGCCAGCGCGCCGACGCCCAAGACATTCGCCGTCGCAGGTGGTCTCACCCCTGACAATGTGGCGCAGGCCATCACTGCGACCCGCGCCCCAATCGTCGATGTCAGCTCTGGCGTTGAGGCCAGCCCGGGCGTAAAGGACCATTCGAAAATCAAAGCCTTTATGGACGCTGTACAAAATGGGTAATCAATCCTTTCCGGACGAAAACGGTCGCTTTGGCGAATTTGGCGGGCGCTATGTCGCCGAGACATTAATGCCGCCGATCCTTGAGCTTGAAAAAGCCTATGAGGAAGCGAAAGCTGATCCAGCTTTTCAGGAAGAACTCGATTATTTCATGACGCATTATGTGGGCCGCCCGAGCCCGCTTTATTTCGCGGAGCGCCTGACAGAGCATGCGGGTGGCGCGAAAATTTACTTCAAACGCGACGAGCTGAACCACACAGGCGCGCATAAAATCAATAATTGCATAGGCCAGCTC
>CAYZGF010000058.1:0-11412 GCA_964477595.1 uncultured Algimonas sp. | reverse complement strand
ATGCCGTTGCAAATGGGTCACAGGCGGAGAGAAAAGGCCTGTTTCTTGCAACGCAACACCGTGAAACACGTTGCGTTGACAACAAATTGGGCTAGGGAGCGCGAATTATGCGCAAAACGCAAAAAATTAAGGGTTGGGTAACCGCGTTAGCAGTCATTGGGACAGCTGCCATTGTCATTCCAACCATCGGCGCGCAAGCGTCAACACAACGCGTGAATGCCGAGTGGGCTGAGGCTGCGGCTGAGTTCCGTGCTTCTGACGTCCAACCTGTTGCCTTCACGGCTGTTGAGACGCCGCGACTGCGCGATGTGTCCGATATTCGGTCATTATCACCGCTTCGTGTCGAACATCGCCGTTGGGCGGAAAACCGCGCGTCAGAGCATCAATGTTTGGCAGAGGCCGTCTATTATGAAGCCCGCTCCGAGTCGCGTTCGGGTCAATTGGCCGTCGCGGATGTCGTGAAGAACCGCGTGAAATCCAAACATTATCCGAATTCGATCTGCGGCGTGGTGTATGAAGGATCACATCGTCCCTTCGCGTGCCAATTCTCATTCGCCTGTGATGGCTCGATGGATGTCGCTCCAAAAGGGAAAGCTTGGCAGCGGTCTCAGGATATTGCGCAGCTCTCATTGACCGGATTTGTGCCGGATATGACGAAAAATTCGACGCATTATCATACGATCGCTATCAATCCGGACTGGGCTGAGACGCTGGAATTTAAAGCGACAATCGGCTTCCATAAGTTCTACCGCCCCAGCTGGCGGGAGAGAGGCAGCAGCACAGCCGCAATTGCGATTGCGCCGCCAGCTTAAATTATCAGCTCTTTCGGTCTTGCGAGACCGCGGCGGTCACACGCGGCTAAAACCGTATTTCGCAATAAACAGGCTATGGTCATCGGCCCAACGCCGCCCGGAACAGGCGTAATCGCGCCTGCAACCGCGCGGGCGGGTTTATAATCCACATCACCCACTAGCCTGAATTTTCCGGGGCGTTTGATGCTGGGGACGCGGTTGATACCAACATCAATCACGCAAGCCCCGGCTTTTATCCAATCATCTTGCACCATTTGCGGGCGTCCTACGGCAGCGACCAAGATATCCGCACCGCGGCAAATGACGGGCAGATTTTCGGTGCGGGAATGAGCCACAGTGACCGTACAATTCTGTTCCAAAAACATCAGTGCGGCAGGCTTTCCGACCAAAATAGAGCGTCCCAAGACAACACAATGTTTGCCGCTCAAATCGCCCAAGGCGGCTTTGGCGAGAATAACGGAACCCGTAGGCGTACAAGGCCGTAATCCGGGCTGTCCTAATACTAAGCGTCCGGCTGACACATCTGTCAGGCCGTCTACGTCTTTGGCGGGGTCAATCTCTGCAATAACATTGTCGCTATCGATGTGCTTGGGTAGAGGGAGTTGGACCAATATGCCGTCCACGTCCGGATCGGCATTTAATGACCGAACAACTTCAACGACTTCAGCCTCTGTCGTAGACTCCGGCAAGCGGTGCTCCAGAGACCGCATGCCGGCCTCTTCGGTGAATTTGATTTTATTACGAACATAGACCTGACTGGCCGGATCATCGCCAACCAAGACAACCGCCAGGGTCGGTGTGAAGTCCAATGTAGAAACGGCAGCCGCGACGCTCGCACGTGTATCTGCAGCGACCTGTTTTCCATCAATCACATTTGTCATCTCGAACCTTCAGCTTTCTTCCGACAATCCGTCGTTTTTGGCGATTGGGTTCCACCTATCAGTTTTAGGATAGAATGCACTGGATTTTTGGAAGATTGAAATTTTTGTAACACCCTGACCTGTTGCCTTGGCAGCGACCATAGGCTGTGGTTAAACCGAAGCTATCCGAAGGGTCGGAATCTAAAGGGACCGCATGAATGCAATCCGCATAGCGATGAATATCGGCAGTCTTGTCCTTGTGGCAATATTGGGCTGGTTGGTTGTGCGTATCGGTTTGGGAATCTTGCAGCCGGAAAGCTTATATGAAGCTGAATCTATTGTTCCACCCGCCCGGACAATTGCGTCGGGCGCAAGCACAGTTACGTATGATTTCTCGACAGACCCGTTCTCATTTAGCGAAGTTGTTATTGCGCCGCTGGAGCTACTGGATGACGCGCCAGAAACGACTTTGAATTTAAAGCTCGTGGGCATTGTTTCGGAAAGCACGGCGACATTTCGTTTGTCCGACGGCAAAGATAAACCTGTCCGGATTGGCGAAGAGGTCATGAATGGTGTGACATTGCTCAGAACCGCGAAGGATTTTGTGACACTGGATGTGAATGGGGAAACGCAGAAATTGACACTGGAACGCGTGAAATTGGGAGAGCAAACCAATTCCGCCATGATCGTAAGGGCCGAACCGAAAGGGCCCTCTGGATCAGCCATGCCGACAAAGGCAGAAGTCGAAAGTTTGTTTTCTCAGGTGAAGCTTGTGCCTCAGCTTGAAATCCTGCCGGATCGTTCAACCCGAATGCAAGGGTTCAGAATTGACGCAAGATCGGGTGCAGATTTATCAAAGTTTAAATTAAAATCCGGCGATATTTTAACCCGGGTTGGTCCGGTTATGTTAAATTCAAACCGAACAAATATAAAAGAAATGCGTGATCTCATCGCAACGGGGGCCGCGCAGGACTATGAAGTTATTCGTGACGGCGCACCCGTCACTATCCGGATAGGCCAATGACCATGTCGCTTAGGAAAACTCTGGCTACAGCTGCTCTAGCTCTCTCACTCGCAGGAAGCGGCTTAGGGCCTGCCTTTGCTGCAGATGATCACATCATCAATATGCAAGATGTCGACATCAAAGCTTTCATCGAAAATGTCGGTATTGTGACAGGCCGGACTTTTGTGATTGATCCGCGTGTGAACGGTAAGGTCAATATTGTTTCTGAAAAGCCACTCAATGACGCAGAGGTTTTTGGCGCCTTCAAAGAAGTCCTGCGCGTTCACGGATATACGGTTATTCGGGCCACTAATGGTGAATATCGTGTGACCCTCTTACAAGGCGCAGCGCAAGATGCACCGTTCTCAGAATCCGGTAATGGCATTAATGGTCAATTCGCAACGACGATCCTCCGCGTGCCGGACGGGAAAGCGGCGGAAGCGGCGCGCCTCATCAAACCTGTCATGCATAGTCAGGGGCAGGTTTCAGCCAACCCGGACGGAAACATTATCGTTGTGACGGATTTCGCTGAAAATCTACGCAAAGCCCGCGCGATTGTTGAGGCGATGGGGGCAGGTGGAAATGTCCGGGAGGTTGTCCAACTTACACAGCTCTCGGTCATAGATGCACAAGAGGTTTTGAAAGAACTCGACGGTCCCAAAGATAAGTTCAAGGTCGCGGCAATAGAAGCCACAAATAGTCTTATCCTTCAGGGAACGCCTGATGAGGTTGCGGAGCTGCGACAGCTCTTAATGAGTATGGATGTCGGCAGCGCAGCTCCGCGCGGCGCTGTCTCAATCGTACCGCTCAGATATGCAGATGGTGAAGGGTTGAACGAGCTTATCCAGTCCTTACTGCCGACATATACGATCGAAGGCCAACCCGCGCCGACTGTCGCGTATGAATCCGGGTCAAATACTCTGGTCATTAGTGCTTCCGGAGACGTCCAATCCGATCTGGAACAAATTATCCGCCGCTTGGATCAACGCCGTCCGCAGGTCTTGGTTGAGGCCATTATTGTAGAGATATCAGATACGGCTGCCAAAGAGTTGGGCGTTCAATTCGCACTTGGCGGTATCAATGGATCAACTGTTCCGCTCTTATCCTCGAATTTCTCTCGCCAAGCTGGAAATCTGCTAAATGTGATTGGGGCTTTGGGTGCAGATGATGTCGGTTTGAGCGACGCGACGCAAAGCACATTCGAGACAGCTGCGATCAGCTCTATTGCCGGATTGGATGGCGGTAGCTTTGGTATTGGCGGTAGCAGTAATGACACGCTTTTCGGCTTGATCGTAAATGCGTTGGAAACAGATGAAGACAGCAATATTCTGTCGACTCCATTTGTCACGACACTGGATAATGTCCCGGCCACCTTCCTCGTCGGTCAGGAGATACCTATCACGACAGGGGAGAGTTTGGGGGGAAATAATTTAAACCCATTCCGAACATTTGAGAGGCAAGAGGTTGGTATTCAACTGGATGTCCTCCCACAAATTTCGGATGGCGATGTTATCCGCCTCGAAATTGAACAAATTGTCTCGTCGATTTCGGGGGTTCTTACTTCGGCAGCAGGGGACTTCGTCCTGAATAAACGCGAAATCACGACAACGGTTTTGGCTAATGATGGTGAAATTATTGTTTTGGGCGGTCTGGTGCAGGATGACGAGCAGATCAATGTGGCCAAGGTGCCAATTTTGGGCGACATTCCGGTCGCAGGAAAGCTCTTCCAGTCAAAAGGGAAGACGCGAAATAGAACGAATTTGATGGTATTCCTGCGACCAACAATCATCCGCAGCGCCGCCGATGCTCGTCCGCTCACAGAGGACCGTCTGAACCAAATTCGCGCCGAAGATATTAATCAAAGCGGGCGCACCGTGTCGAAACTTGACACGCTTCTGACCCCACAGCGATAGCTGTTCCATGTTACGCTGGGTTATTCCTGCGCTTTTGACCGGATTGGCCGCCTTGGTGGCCTGCTTCCCCATGCGTTGGGCTGCAGGGTGGGTGCTCCCTGAGAGTATTGAGACCTTGGCGCCGGATTTGGAAATGCGCGGAACGGTCTGGCAGGGAACGGTTTCAGGGGTGCCTATCTTCGGAACGGCAAATTTGAACATAGCGCCGCTTAGCCGAACGCTTGGATTTGAAGCAGGTCAGGCACGTAATTATGCATCCGGACGCCTCTCTCCGACACGGGCAACCAGTATTGATTTTCGAATGGATTTCGCCTCAGTGCCCTTTACCGACGGACGTTTACAAGGACTTCGAGGGGATTTCACGGCAGAGATTTCTGAAGCTCAATTTAAAGACCAGACGTGCCAATCCGCTATCGGCGCTGCACGTACGGATGTGCTGCAACGCAATGGCGGCACAATAGACTGGACAGGTCCGGAATTGACCGGGCCGATCCGGTGCGAAGACGGTACACTTATCGTCGATTTATCGGGTCGTGATGCGCAGCAAACCATCACCGCTTTAATTCGGATTATGCCAGATGGAACGTATCGTGCGAATGTGTCTGTCCGTACAAACCGTGTTGAAGCGGATGCGGTTCTTCCGCTCTTCGGCTTCTCCCGGTCCGGACAGAATTTCGTACTGACAGAGCAGGGGAATTGGCACTAGATTATGGCTATGCGTATCATCCCTTTCATTAGTGCTGCAATTTTACTGGCGGCCTGTGCATCGACCTCACCGCAGACTAGCTCGTCAAGTGAAACTGCAGGTCTGCCAACATCAGAGCTTAGCCCGGGTCAATGTGGGCTGTTTGGATGGTCCACGGATGAGACCCGTTCATTTATATTCTATGCTGACGAAGAAACTGCCCGCTATGCCGGCCCAGACGGTCCCATTGATCTAATCGCCCAATCCGCATTTCCGGCAACAGACTATACAGATCCGTCCGGCGCGGTCGTTACCCTTCGTTTAGGCGAAGGTGAAGCGATGAGCGGCGGTATGCGCTTTCCCGGTGCGAGGATTGCGACCCTAACGGAAGAGGGATGGGAAAGGTTGCATCCGGTTGCGATCGTAAGAAGCTGTCAGCCGTCGACTTAAATTACACCAATTTCAACGACAGGAATGTGATCGCGATACCGGCCGCCAGAAAAGGCCCAAAGGCAAGCTTCATCTCTCTACGATTTTCAGCAGGTTGCATCAGGATATAAATGAGCCCGGCACTGCTGGCGATGAGAATGATGAAGGGCAGGGCCATTGCGCCGCACCAAGCTCCGCCGGCAGCCAAGAGTTTTGCGTCACCACGACCCAACCCATCCCGTTTTCGAATGAGCCGATACGCCGTCTCTATGCTCCAGAAGAGTGCATAACCCAAAACAGCGCCGAGCAAGAACGGATAAAGATCCAGAGAGACGTTAAAATTATATAGGAGTCCCAGAGCAATCAGCGACTTCGTCCATATGTTCGGGAGGCGGTAGGTCTTCCAATCAATGATTGACAGGTGAACCAATCCGCCGAGCAAAATAAGGCTCCCAACCCAGTTTATGAGGACGGCATTCATAGAAATCGACTAACCCGTTCATTCTGCCGCGTAAAATGGATTTACGCATCGTCACACAAAGTTTAGGCGAGTGGAGCTTTCCCGCATGATTAAAGCAAGGCGAGACTATGAGCCAGACTGACCTCCAGCCTGAAGACGAAACACCCCTCCAAGATGCTTTAGCTTTGGAGGATGAGGCGATCTTGTCTGAAACGCTCGCCCGGCTTCATCCTGCGGATGTCTCGGACGAGTTGGAACAGCTGTCTTCTGAACAGCGCGAAGATATCATTGCACGGGCACCTGACATCATCTCCGGCGAAGTTTTGGCTGAGCTGGAAGATGATGTTGTCGAAGACATTTTGCCGTTTCTGGATGCCGAGCGTATTGCCGATGTGCTGTCCGATATGGACAATGACGATGCCACGCAAATTCTGGAAGAGATGGAAGACGCGCAGCGTGAAGACGTGCTGGAGGCGGCGACCCCAAAAGACCGGATTGCGTATGAAGAAAGTCTCGCTTTTGATGATGAGACGATTGGCCGTCTTATGCAGCGCGAATTTGTGGCTGCGCCGGAGTTCTGGACCGTCGGTGACGCCATCGATCATATGCGGGATACCGGTGAAGATTTGCCGGAATTATTCTTCAATGTTTATATCATCGATACGGCGTTTAAACCCATCGGATATGTCCCCGTCAGTCATTTGATGCGCGGACAGCGTGAAACGCGCCTGTCAGATATGATGAGCGACACAATTGTAAAAATTGATCAGAATAGTGACCAGGAAGAGGCCGCCTATCTGTTTGAGAAATATAATCTGATTTCCGCCCCGGTCATTAATGAAGCCGGACGTCTGGTCGGGATGATGACCGTTGATGATGTCATTGAGATTATTCAGGATGAGAACAAAGAAGATATTCTTGCGCTGGCGGGTGTTACGGATGCAGGTCTGGCCGATACGGCGATTGAAACAGTACGCGCGCGGGCGCCTTGGCTATTTATCAACCTTCTGACAGCCGTGCTGGCCAGTCTTGTGATTGCCCGTTTTGATTATGCGATTACCGAGATTGTCGCTTTGGCCGTATTGATGCCCATTGTGGCTAGTATGGGCGGAAACGCCGGGACACAGGCTTTGACCGTTGCCGTGCGGGCGCTTGCCGAACGGGAACTCACGGCGCAATCCGCGTGGCGGGCCGTGAGGCGGGAGAGTGTGGCCGCGCTTATCATTGGCTTGATTTTCGCCGTGGTTCTGGCCCTGATCGCTTATCTTTGGTTTGGGGATAAAGAACTGGCAGGGGTGGCCTTTATAGCGATGATTGTGAACCATCTCTTTGCGGGCTTGGCTGGGATTGCGGTACCTCTCGGCTTGAAACGTGCAGGTGCCGACCCGGCAGTCAGTTCTTCAGTCTTCGTCACAACAGTTACGGATGTTGTCGGCTTTTTCGCCTTTTTGGGAACTGCAGTCCTTATTCTCCTTTAGCGCGAACTCGGCCCGACTTTTGCAACATATCTCTCAATTCAATCGGGCCATCGCCCGAGCTGTATTGATTTGGGACGATTATGAGCCAGAACCTTACAATTTCCGAGACCGGACTGAAGCTGATCAAGGCATTTGAGGGCTATCGCCCCGTTGACCGTGAATTGATCACGGGTCAGCGGATCGTTGGATATGGACACCGTCTTTATTCTGAAGATGCGGTCATGATGAATAAGGGCGAAGCGGAAACGACACTTCGGGCTGATCTCGAACCTTTTGAAGACATGATCAATTCGGAAGTCCACGCCCCGATCACGCAAAGCCAATTTGATGCGCTTTGCTCATTTGCCTTTAACATTGGCCCAAAAGCCTTCCTTCAAAGTGACACCTTGCGTGCGCTCAATAATGGCCGTCCGTTAGATGCCGCAAACGGGTTGGATATTTGGCGGAAATCGGAGATCGCCGGAAAGACCTATGTTGTCGATGCTTTGATGCGTCGCCGAACGGCTGAAAAAGCGCTCTTCCTGCGCACAGAACGCGATTTACCGGCAGGGCGCGAAGACTTGCCGCCGGTGAAAGATACAACAATTGTCGGTCTTTCGACCGAAGATGCGCTGCCGGTTTTCACCGAACAAGACGCGAACGGCGTTGTGACGACAGCCTCCTATTCGGCGACGATCGCACCAACGCGCCGCCGCGAAGACGGTCCTGCGGGAGCGCTACAGCTCTCTGAACTGGATATTATTGAGGAGGATAGCTCGGCGGTCTCAGAGAGTGTCGCGGAAGATATTGCCTTTGATTTGGATGAAGAACTTGGCAGCTTTACCGAGCCGGTTGAAGATACAGGCACCAACATTCCGAATGAGGATGATGAGGTATCTGTTTTATCTGACGATCGTAAATCTCCAATTGCTGCTGCCGCAACGGATATTGTTGCGCGGTTGGATGCGTTGATTGAGGATGCAGATACGCGGTTTGAAGACCGCGATGCGGATTGGCCTGAAAGATTGATAACCGCTGAAACGCAAGCGGACGAACCGGAAACGAAGACAGTTGAACTCCAAGATAATGTTATTGACCTCAATACACGGACAACCCGTCCAATCGAAATGCCGGCGGAAGCCCCGGCAGAAATTGGGGGTGACTTACCCTTAGTGGAGTCAGAGCCGAAAAAGCCCGTCATGGTCATTGACGAATTGGCGCAGGATGATGCGTTCCGTGCGCGTACAGATTCTGCCGCAAAATATATCGAAACAAATGTATCAGATACGATTCTAAACCCGCCGCAAAAGACAAGTGGTCTGGGTCTTTGGATTCCTGTTGTGCTTGGGTTCGTTCTTCTGGGTGCTGCAGGCGGAACCCTGATCAGAGGGGCAGAGGCCTTGCTGGGTGAGTGGGGTCCGATCATCGCCTTCACCGGATTTGTCATCGGAATTTGTCTGATACTCGCCGGAATTTACGCCGCGTTAAGGATAAACTCACGCGATTAACTAACCTCATCACGCTATGACCTTCTCATAAGTAGGGAGCTGAAAATGTTAACGGATACCGGTAATAATGATGTGCCACATATGGATGAACAGTCTGTTGTGACAGCTGATAGTCAAATGTTGTCCGATTGGACAGCGGATAAGACCGCAGCATTCCAGAAAAAAATCATGAGTTTTGGCCATAATCTTGGCGGCACGGGGTTGTTCACAGATGACGCTCTTATCGATCTTTTAGAACGTCACCCATCTGAAAAAATGGATGTCTGTACGATGGGGGCATCCGATCATCCGATGTATCCGAATAAGTTTCGTACAGGTGACTTCCGTGATGTTCCTGGAAAAACACTCTTAGATGCGGCGAAGGCGGGCGCCGTCTGGATCAACTTGCGTGAAGCTATGAATGTTCATGCGGATTATAAAGAAGCCTTGGACAGCATGTATGGTGAGCTGGCTGAAAAAACGGGAAACCGGGCCTTTAATCCACGCGGGGGCATCTTGATTTCCTCACCGGTGGCGAGGGTGCCCTATCACTTTGATAAAACGGAAACGATCCTTTGGCACGTTCGCGGGAAGAAACGGATTTATCTTTATCCGCTGACCCAGAAATTCATTTCAGACAGCGCCTATGAAAGTGTGATTTCCAACGATTTGGAAGATGATCTGCCCTATGATGCAGCCTTTGATGCAGAGGCGGAAATTATTGATCTTGCAGAGGGCACAGCCCTGACATGGCCGTTAAATTCGCCACACCGTGTTGATAATCAGAGTTTCTGTGTCTCCGTCACGACGGAATATTCCACTCAGCAATCCGGTTTAAAAAATGCCGCGATGTTGACGAATGCAACACTTCGCCATCGTTTTGGAATGGATCCTTCCTATGAACGGGATGGTGATTTGAAACGACGGATCAAGTCTGTTGCGGGTCGTTTTTTGAAAAAAGCCAAGCTTACACCTGATACCACGACGGCTGATATGGTGACGTTCAAAATTGACGCCGAGGCTAAGAATTTCATCGTTGATGTTGAGCCGTTTCAGCGCAGCTTCTAGCCATTTGCGTTTAGCCGCCCTAAACGGGCGGTAATGACTGTTCATTTACAAAAATTATCTGTTGGGTCAGAGTCGATCCAAACACTAGCCGATTGGCAAGATCATGTGGTCAGCAGACGCAGGCAGCAAGGTCTGTCCGCGCACCATATTCATGTGACGCGTATGTTTCCGAAACGTCGCGAAGAGATATTAGACGGTGGCTCAATCTATTGGGTGATTAAAGGGAACATCCTCTGCCGAAACCGGATTGTGGGTTTGGAAGAAACGACCAAAAACGGCCATCGAGCCTGTGCCATCATGATGGATCCGGAGTTGATTCCGGTTCTACCGAAACCCCGCCGCGCATTCCAAGGCTGGCGCTACCTCCAAGATGGAGATCAACCGGCGGATCTGACGGCAGCTGAAGCAGGTGCGGACCTTCCCGCTGCATTCCGTGCCAAGCTGATTGAGTTGGGCGCTTGGTAATCCCATAAAAAAAGCCCCGGAAAATCCGGGGCTTTCACATTTTGAAGGTAAGTCGCGTTTAGAAGTTGACGCGGACTTTGGCGTAATATTGACCACCATTGAAACCTGTCGGAGCGGCTTCCGGGTAAAGCTGACCCAATCCGCCTGCACCCGGGTTTTCATCCGGATAATTGTCGAAGAGGTTGTTCGCGCCGATGGCAAGCTCAATACCTTCTTTCACTTCAGCAGCGATTTCCGCGTCAATTAGGATTTCTGAACCGATGTCATCAACACCATTTCCAGTATCGTCCCATCCGCCATAATAGTTCGCGCGCAGCAGCCCGCGGAACATACCTTGACTATGCGTGAATGTTGCATTGCCTTTAATATTTGGAAGCAAATCTTCTAGTGCACGTACACGACCGTCTGAAATCGGGTTGACGTCACCGCGATCAGTAACCTCTGTGTCAGTGTAGTTAGCAGCGACAGAGATTGCGGAGGTCCCGCCATTCAAACTGAATGGATAACGCGCAACAACGTCGACACCGCGCGAGCGTGTGTCAAAGCTGTTTGTGAAGAAACGGAATTCTGACAATTGGTCCAGACCGGCAAAATCGCTACGATTGATCGTACCATTTGCATCCAGCTCTGTCAGAGCACCGCTGACGGTAGTTGCCGTCGCGCCAGCAAATTGCAACGCCGCCAAGAAGTCAACATTGGCGCCCAAAGCGATACGGTCATCCACATCGATTTGGAATGCGTCGATTGTGACGGTCAGACCTTCATAATCAAAC
>CAYZGF010000057.1:0-11461 GCA_964477595.1 uncultured Algimonas sp. | reverse complement strand
CCTCGGGGAATTTCATCCCTTGGACTGTACGAGACGGTACATTTCGAAGGGTCACGCCGCGCCCGCCAAACAGGTTCGCGGACCCAGGCAAAATATGAAGCGTTGTCACGCCGCCTTGCAAAGCCTCGTCAAAACCGGGGTCCTGTGGCCAAACGCCGTGTTCGGCGTAAACTTCCGACGTAATTGGACTTGTAACCTCATTCCCATCACTATGGGCGTGAACTCCGGGTGAGGGGTAGTTGCCAAGATGTGAATGAATATCGATGATGCCGGGCGTCACAAAACGCCCTTCAAGATCTAGTTCAGTTACACCCTCTGGCACTTCGCCTGATCCAACAAAACCAATCTTTCCGTCTGTGACCAGAACGTCGCCTTGGCGAATCTCGTTGCTGACACCGTCAATGAGTGTCGCATTTTTTAGAAGCACATTAGTAGATGCCTGTGGCGTGTAAGTACTCGCAAATGCGGGTGCTTTATCTGTATCAGACTTCGACGCCGTTTCGGTCTCGGCTTGGCAAGCCACTAAAGCCGTGGCGGAGAGGAGGAGGGGAATAAGTTTTTTCATGCTGCCTTTTGTTCAATCAAATCAAGCAGGTCAATCGAAACGCGCCTCACTTTCCAAAGCAATGTTCAATTTTTCGAGATATTCTGTCTGCGGAATTTCAACGGCACCCAGTGATTTCAAATGATCCGTCAGAAATTGCGTGTCTAAAAGGATGAAGCCTCGCGCTTTCAAATGTTCCACAAGATGGATGAGCGCGAGTTTGGAGGCATTCGTTCGTTTTGAGAACATACTCTCACCGAAGAATGCCTGCCCTTGGGTCACGCCGTAAAGACCACCGACAAGTTGGTCTTCATCCCAAACTTCAACACTATGGGCTTCGCCTCGCCTGTGAAGAATGGAATAGAGCCCTTCAATTGCGTGACTAATCCACGTGCCGTCATGACCCGTTGCACAGGCGTTGATAACGCTCGGAAAGTCCTTATTAATGGTGACGTTCAAAGACGTATTGCGCCTAAACTTTCGCATCGATTTTGAGATGTGCAGACCGTCCAGAGGCAGTATTCCGCGCAGTTTCGGCTCAACCAGATAGAAAAACTCGTCCTCGCGACTATCTGACATCGGAAATACACCACGCCGATAACAGGCGATTAGGTCATCTGGCGTGAACCCTTGCGGCAAGATTAGCTATTCCGCTTGCTCGGTTTGGAGGGACTGTCCGCGTTCGGCCATATTCGCTTTTAATTTGGCCTTGAGGGTTCGAACATCTTCTGCCCAGATAAAGCCAAAACTTACGCATCCATCTTTCGTATGCGCAGCATGATGAAGCCTATGCGCTTGAACCAGACGCTTCATGTAGCGCCCGCGGGCTTTGCGCGGAAAAGGCAGGCGTCTGTGAACCAAACCATCATGAACCACGGCATAAAGAACGCCATAAATTGTTAGGCCAAGCCCTACATACCAAAGCCAAGAGACCCCCATTGAGCCAATGATGAAGCATCCGGCGGCGATGAAGCTGAACACGACGGCATAGAGGTCGTTCTTTTCGAATATACCTTCCGTTTCCGTGTGATGGCTTTCGTGCCACCCCCAACCCGGACCGTGCATGATATATTTGTGAACGGCCCAAGCGAAGACCTCCATCCCAATAATGGCCGAGACAACAATCGCACTATTTAGCAGAATGCTCACGATTTGGCCTCTCGCTTTCTTATTGGAAGGCGCCACCACGGCTCATGCGGATACAAATGATGTTCGTGATGATAGCCGAAGTGAAAACATGACATCAAAGACGCCAGAGAGCCAAAATTATTAGTCCGCGCATTATGTTCATCCGGAAATTCATCTGAGTGTCTGTGGGTCAGATAAGTGCCAAAGTAGAATAGTTGTACTGAGGACAGAATGGCCGGAACCGCCCACATGACGATCGTATTCACATAGCTGGCACCCAGAAGGATATATGTGAGTGTGAACCCGACCAAAATAGCGACTTGTCGCCAGCCGAAATAAGTAAGGAAAAATTTCAAATACCAAGGCCAGAATGCATGTGGGTTTCCGGCGTTAAAGTCCGGATCCTGATCTGTGCCGGAATATGCGTGATGATCGTGATGGGCGTCCCGCATTTTACGCCAGTTAAACCCTGCATAGACAAATAAGATTGATGTGCCGATGACCGCATTTAATCTGTCTTGCCCCGGCACCAAGGAGCCATGCATAGTGTCATGAGCGACAATGAAGAGGCCGGTATAAAGCCAACATTGAAGAGCAATCAGGCCAGCGGTCTGCCAAAACGGCGCTGAAAGCGTGTGAAAGAAAACGCTGTAAATATGCACACTTGCCCAAGCACTAAAGATGAGTGCGGCGTAAAATAGCCCCAAATTAAGCGGCTTTTCTGTCTGCCTGACAGCTTTCACTTAGATCCTCATTAATTTATGCGACAACAGGGCCGCGAGACCGAGGCACAAAAACCCTCCGCCGAACAATACTCCCCAGACGGGTAACAGATCAAATATGGTCTGTCCCCGTGCCAAAATGCCGTAGAAGGCTTCTATTGACCAATAATTTGGCGTGAAAATGCCGAGTTCTTGCAACCATCCCGGCATCATGAACCGAGGAACCATTGATCCGCCCACTGCAGAGAGGAGCAATACGGCAAATGTGCTGACGGTATTCATCTGGGTCTGGGTTTTGCAAAGTGACGCCACAAGCAACGCCAAGCCAGAGGCCAAGGCAGCTGCCCCGAGACAGGCAAGTGCCAATGCGGGAAGGTGAGATTTGACCGGAACATCAAAGAAGACTGCGGCGACTGCACAGATGATGGCGGCTTGAACAAATCCGACGAGTGTCAGGAACACGAATTTCCCGCTCAGCATACCAAACGCGCCCATTGGTCCGACCATCAAACGATCACTAATGCCGTTTCGACGCTCATCAATTGAAATTGCTGCGCCCTGCATGGCCGAGAAGAGAAGAAACAAAATAGCCGTCGCACCGATATAATATGTGACCGTCGGGTCTTCTAAATTGGTCGTTTCACTCTCGTTTAATGCGGAAACAGTTTCAAAGATTTCGGGGCCTTGGCCTCCGGATTGATTGACAAGCATTTGGCGAATTTGCCCTTTGAGAACGGTGGCCGCGACTTGCCGACTGGGGTCCTCAATAATCCTAATCGAGGGGGCCGATGCATCAGAGAGGGACCCGAGCAGTACAATGCCAACATCATCTTGACCCAAGCGAATTCGGTTGACGATGTCTTCTTCTGTCCATGCCTCATCAAAGCTGACCGAGATGAGGTCGCTTTCTTGCAAGCTTGTAGAAAATTCGGTCGTATCCTCAGCAGAAGACGTGTTGGCGAGCGCTACCCGCAAGTCTAAATTTCCGCCTGACGCATTTGAAAAGATTGCCGCGAAGACCGCGAAGATAAAACCGGGAAGAACGAAGGCTAGGACCAACGCGCCCTTATCACGCCAGAGTCGCAACCACATGATTTTGAAGACGGCAAATATCATGCGGATAGCCGCCCGGTTTTTTCAATACGGTGCATAAGAGCCGTCAGCCCGGGACGTCGGACGCTAATTTCCCGGATGAGATCATCCCCACCTTGAAGCGCGGTCAGGAAGGCTGACACGAAACTGACCTCATTAGCATTCGTCATGGCGACCCAAATCGTCGGCAATTCGCCTTGTTTAAACTGAAAGGGCTGCATGGCTTGAGAGATGTCGGTATGGGGCGGCTTTGCATAGCGCACCATGACTTCTCTTTGCCCTTGGAAGCTCCGCTCAAGCAATCGAGCCGGCGGTTCAAACGCCAAACGTTTGCCCTTGCACAGCACCAAAACCTTGTCGCAGAGCGCTTCGGCTTGCTCCAACTCATGCGTGATCAGAATAACGGCTTTGCCATTATCTGCCAGTTTTCGGGCTAAACGATGGACTGTGTCACGGGCGGGTGCATCAACCCCGGCCGTCGGCTCGTCGAAAATTACGAGTTTGGGATTAGTTAAAATCGCCGCAGCAACATTGATTCGGCGTTTCATTCCGCCGGACATATCCGACACACGTGTTTTGGCGTGTTGTCCCATTTCGACGGCATCCAGAGACTCTGTAATGCTCTGCTTATCTTTTAAACCTAGCAATCGGCCAATAACGCTTAAATTTTCTTTTGCGGTAAGGTGAGGGTAGAGGCCAATGTCCTGAGGGACGAGCGCGATATGATTTCGACGATCCGTACCGCGTCGCAAAGTGTCGCCGCAGACTGTGAGATCTCCATTAAGACTAAGGCGTCCACATAAAGCTTTGACAAAACTTGTTTTCCCCGCGCCATTTGGCCCGATCACGCCAACAAGCTCACCCTCTGATATGTTAAGCGTGAGATTGTCGAGCGCCCGATGCTTCCCGTAGTCAACCGTCAGGTCGCGTACATTCAATACGGATGTCGGGACTGGAATATCAGGCGCGGAGAAAGGCAAATTGGTGATCCAAGATGGCTGTCATGACGTCGAGATTACTCAATTGGGCTCGTTGCAAAGCCGCTTTCGCGTGAGACAGATATTCGTTTAATTTTTCCCGGGAGGCTTCCGATCCGGCAATTGCAAGAATTGTGGCTTTCCCAATATCTCGATTAACAGATTTTTCCGCCTGTTGGTCAGTCATGACAGAATCTTTAACGTCATCAAGGAGCTGGAAAGCGAGACCGAGATGGTAAGAAAAATCTTTCAAAGCGGCGCGTTGTGAGGCGTGCATCCCGGATAAAATCGCAGCGGCATCCACACTAAAATCAAACAAGGCACCTGTCTTAAGCGTGTTCAATCTCTCTATTTCTGCAATGGATGTACCTTTATCCGTATTCGCGAGGTCGGCCATTTGACCTGCGATGAGACCTTTCGACCCGACCGCATAGGATAGCAGATCAATCATCTCGATGCGGCGATCTGCCGGGACTTGGTCCAAGCGGGATAAGGCGCCGAAAGCGCGGTTTAACAGAGCTGTGGCCGATAAAATCGCCGTGCTCTCATCAAAAGCGATATGTGTTGTGGGCTGATTTCTGCGGAGGTCCGCATCATCCATACAAGGCAAATCGTCTAGAATAAGAGAGGCTGCATGCACCATTTCCGCCACGCATCCGGTCGTGATTGCGGCGTCTAAATCCTCGCCGCCGCGAATGCCGCCGCCTTGCGCAATGAATACACACAGAAGAGGGCGGAAACGTTTGCCGGGCGACAGGAGCGCGTGACGTTGCGCTTCATGTAAGCGCACGGGCCATGTCGTTTCAGACGGTATGATTTCTGACAGACGCGACTCAATGAGCCCGCGGATCGTTTCAATCCGGCTGGACGCGTCTTGTTTTGGAAGTGGTGTTGCCAAAGCTAAATCCCGAAATAGAGTCGCTATCTTTTTACACAGCAAAGCCTGCGGTAAAAGCCTCCTCTACGCCTCATTTTCCAATCGTCTTTCATTGATAAGGAAAAGGAGTTCAGCGGCCGCTTTTGCATCGCAGAGCGCGCGATGATGGCTTTTTAAATCGATGTGAAATTCCCGGCAGAGATTTCTCAATGAGTAAGACGTATGTCCGGGATAGAGCTTTCTCATGGATGAGCAGGTACAGATTTTGGGATGCCGGAAACGCCTGTCGACCATTTCGAATTCCGCACTGATGAAGCCGTAGTCGAAATTCACATTATGCGCGGCGAAAATCGCGTCTCCCATGAACTCTGCAAAGCTGTTGGCGACCTCACCAAAGATGGGGGCGTCCGCGACCATATCTTGCGAAATGCCGGTAATGCGGGTGATATTGGCCGGAATAGACCGTTGTGGATTGATGAGACTTGACCATTCATCAATCACCACGCCACCTTTGACTTTGACAGCCCCAATTTCAGTCACGCGGTGGAGGCCAGGCCGTCCGCCTGTCGTTTCAACATCCACAACGACGTAGGTCTGATCAGGATCAACCGCCCAACTGACTTGCAAGATTTCAGCTGTGAAACCCGCAGAGCGTAACTGACGTAATCGCGTTAGCTGGTTACGACGTATCACATCACCTGTGGCTTTGATTTCTACAAATCGACAAGTTCCGTCTTCTATAACCATTAGGTCCGGGAATCCGTCTTTGGTGCCCTGCCAGTCCTTTGCCATTAGCCGCAAGATATAGGCGACTGAGCTTTTTGGCGAAGTTTCGATAAGAGCTTGCAGGCGATCCAGCGAACGAGACCGCCAATGGATTATGTTTTGATATGTCCCAAAATGCGTCGTCAAAGTCTTAAGCAACTGGATCATCACGAGATGAGGCGTGTCGAGGTCTTTGAGTTTGCCCTCAATTTTGTCTTTGTTGAGCTCGTAAAACTGGCCCGATTTTAATGTCTTCGGTAAGCCGCGTGTGGGTCCATCGACATAAAGTTCATCCCAAAACAGAAGGCCGAACAGATTTCGCCAAGGCACATTTTCCGTTCTAAAACAGGTCAGCCCTTCATTTTGAAAATGATGCATGGCGGCACGTTCGGGTTGATTGCGAAAGGCTTCATCGAGCTGCAATGTTTCAGCCTCACGGAGGATGTCGGTGACGATTGATGTTCGCTTCTTCTTGAACTTACGAGCGTAGAAATCCTGCGCGAATGCATGTTCTTCATCAGAAGACGGGTTCTCGATCATATCTTCAAGACGAGACTTAACCCACGCTTTGTCGCCTGCTTTATAGCGCAGGCGTATCACCCTTTCATTGCAGAGTGACGTGTCAGACCGAGAATAAGCCGCTAGGGCCGTCTCAATATCTCCACGGCGCTCAAATAGTCCGCCTAATTTGTGAAGCAGCTTATCCCGATTTCCGATACTATTGGTGCAGAGTGGTTCGGGCCAGCTATCCAAACTGTCGATTAAAGTGTTCAACTTGGTCGTATTATCATGACGAAAATCCCGGAGGGCAGACGCGTAAAACCACGCTGATTTCGCACCGGCTTCGCATTCAAATTGCGCTCCAAATTTTGTGTCTGATTTGGGAGATTTTATCAGACCTAAATCACGAAGCGTCAGACTTTGTAGATTGTTTTCAACCTGACCGGAGTGAAGATAGAGCACATACTCTAATGCGTCTCGACGTGTTTGGACCCAAGTGGTTTCCCTTATCGTGAGATCATCAAAGTCGATTTCATCAACAGCGATGTCGATAAGTTTATCCTTTTTCCAAGATTTCTTATATCTCGTTTCACAAAGGTGGTCTGAAAGAAGCAGAGTCAGGTCAGGTTTTGTCAGACTTGTTAGATAATGCCGAAAGTCCGTTTGGGTGACTTTGGAGACAAAGTCCTGCGTCTCTAATAGACTGAATTGATCTGCCAGATTTTCGATTTCCGGATAATCAAATCGCGATACATCGAAAACATGCCCTTTGCGACCGGCCATGCGGACATAGGCGCATTGTGCGGGAAAAGGCAGCGCGTAAAATGCCTCTAAAAAGGTAAGGCTTGGCTGGCCGAGCAAGTGAGTGAGTTCTGCCTTAACGCCATCAATAATCTCGCAAAAATTCCTGTGATAGTAATATTTAGGCAGGTCTTTGATCGACCAGGCCTTACCGGATTGGGCTCTTTGATAACGACGACGTTCCGCGCGGATATGCTGCCGCGATGCTAGAGGCGGCATGGCGCTAACTCACAATTTTCCCATGACTTATTCACAGACTTATCCCTGGTTCTGTGTGTGAACAAATACGGAACGAAGCCGTGCGTCAAGTCTGATTTACGCGGGCGAGGGGCGAATGCCTTCCTGAGAGCGAATGTGAGTCAGTTTGCCGCGGCTAGAAAGGCTGTTGCCCCAACCGCAAATCTTGTTCGAGGCGATTAGGTGCGGAGTCATTGTTTAACCGTGCGCGATAGACTTGCATGTTTTCCATGACCCGCATTACGTAGTTGCGGGTTTCAGAGAATGGAATTTTCTCGACCCAATCAATGGCGTCCACATCACCGCGGCGCGGATCACCATAGGTTTTGATCCATTTCTTCGCGCGGTGCGGGCCTGCATTATAACTGACAGCTGCCAAAATGTAGGACCCGTCCCATTGATCAAGCAAATCATTGAGATGAAGCGCGCCCATTTTGGCGGCATAGTCCCCATCCGTCGCGAGACGGTTTAGATCATATCTAATCCTATGCTTTCTGGCTGTTGCTTTTGCCGTACTATTGATCATTTGCATCATGCCATAGGCTTTGGCTGAGCTGACGGCATTTGTCGCAAATTCACTCTCTTGCCTCGCAATGGCATAAACAAAGGCTTCTTCGAATTTGTCTTTCGGAAGCGCATCGATTGACGTCACCATCGGGTATCCGCTTTCTGTCAACATACCTTGAAAACGCCCGGCTTGCTTGGCGGCCCGGAGAGAGGGACGCATAAACCCGTAATCTTCAGCGAGTTCACTCAATAGGGAGAGTTTGGACAGACTGTCGACTTGGTCGTCCAGATGATAACTCATTTGAGAGAAATAGCGTTGCTCGCCCGCTTCTCCGAGAAGGTGAAGGGCGCGCACACGGTTGTCAGATTCAAACTCTGCTTTGTCTTGCTCCGCAATAAATTCCGGGGGTAACGATACGCGATGTGATGATCCATCAACTTCCAACCCGGCTAACATGCCATAATAAGTGTTCGGATATTGAGCGGCCAAACGGTAGTGTTGATCCTCTTGTCCATCGCCAGAGGCCTCATGCGCACGGCCAACCCAGTAATGTGCTCTGGCTAAGGAGATAGGTGAACCGACACCGTCACGCAGGCGGGTGAAATGACGGAGGGCACGGTCCGGTTCGTTCATTCCGGTTAATGCCAACCAGCCCGCTAAAAACTCTGCCTCGGCAAATTCAGTGCCTCGCGTAAAGCCGTGGTGAAGCGAGATTTGGTAAGCCTCTTTATAGTCTTTTTCGGATATCGCCCAATAGGCCATGATTTTCTTCTCGCGCCACATGGCTTTCTTGCCGAGGTCTGACGTCGGAGCTGTTCGCGCAGAGAGATAAACGGGAAGGGCATATTCCTTAGACTTCTTGCGCCGTCTCCAACGTGCACGTTCATAGACCAGACCCGGATCGGAAAGGCTTGAATCGGGTACGGCTCTAAGCGCTGCATCCATTCCGGACGAATTTCGGTTTAAGGTCATCCGCGCCCGCATAAGCGCGCGATCTGTTTTGCCCATATGTTGCAAGAGCGCCCGTGCTTTGTCGTAATGTCGATAGCCTGACCAAATGAGATGATCAGCGCGGGCGGCATGATCTTCTTTCGTCAGTTTGTTTTTGTAGAGGCGGAAAAGCGTCTTCTGGCGATCCCGTGTCAAACGGCTCTCATTCCAAGCCAGTTTTAGATATTTGTCCCCATTCGCCACATCACCTTTTGCATAATAAGCTCTGGCTAAAGCGGCGCGACCTTCACCTGATACAGGCTCAGACCGTCCGGAAAACCATCTGAAAACACGCGCCGAGGTCCAAGCTTCGTCGAACATACGTCGCTCGGCTTCCGCTCTTACACGGACCATGCGTGGCCAAGTGTCTAAGCTTTTATGTACATATTCCAGTGTGTTGATCGGCGCATTCCGATCATTCGTCGCCTGGACCCAACGCAATATATCCTTTGCGACGGGATCATTTATGCGCGCCGCTGTATTCTCAACCTCAGCCCAACGGCCGTCTTTCGCAGCACTTATACCTTTACGAAAAATACGCGCATCGGGCTCGCTCATATAAGCGGACATTGCGGGCGGTGCGGGCTTTATACGGGGGGCGGGTACTGTCGCGAATACGGAAGTGGGTATCAGGATAAGCAACAATGCGATAAGGGCCGCCGCGAAACGGCCTTGGCGTGGTCTTATTCCAGACTTTTCTTTTTCCCACATAAAGTGCGTCCCATGCCGTTAAAAAGTGAAGAAACGATGTCTTGAACCCATGTCCAGAACGACGCTATCACCCGCTGACATCTTCGGGCCTACACAACCATATTGCGAAAGACAAACATGATAAGAGGGTCAATTACAGCTCTGGTCACCCCGTTCAAAGACGGCGGTATTGATGAGCAGGCATTTCAGGATTTTGTCGAGTGGCAAATCGATTCCGGCATTCACGGCCTGGTGCCATGTGGAACGACGGGAGAGAGCGCGACTCTGACAGATGAAGAACATCAGCGCGTTATTCGATTGACGTCAGAGGCAGCCAATGGACGTGTCCCGGTCATCGCAGGCGCAGGATCAAATGAAACGCGGGTGTCCATCAAATATGCGCAACATGCGAAAGCAATGGGCGCGGATGCGGCTCTGGTTGTTACACCTAATTACAATAAGCCCAGCCAAGAAGGCATCTTCCAGCATTTCAAGGCGATTTCTGAAGCCGTCGATATTCCGATTGTTGTCTATAACATTCCCGGCAGAAGTATCGTCGATATCGAACAAGATACGATGGAGCGGATTTCAAAATTATCCACCGTCATCGGATGTAAAGATGCGACAGGTGATATTGCGCGGGTTGCCGGACTGACAGTTCGGTGCGGCGAAGACTTTATTCAATTGTCCGGCGATGATCCGACATCCCTCGGTCACAGCGCGCATGGCGGGCAGGGCACCATTTCTGTCGGCTCAAATATTGCGCCAGCGCAATATGCGGCCTTTCACAATGCCCTTCTGGATGGTGACTATGCCTCGGCGCGGGAGTGGAATGCGAAATTGGATCGTTTGCACAAAGACCTGTTTGTCGACCCTAGCCCGGCCCCGGCGAAATACGCCCTCTCTTTAATGGGCAAAATGGAGCCGACTGTGCGTCTTCCGATTACGGAATGCCGTGAGTCGACAAAGGCGATCGTGAAAGCGGCCATGGCGCAGGCTGGTATTCAGGTCTGATATGTCGAGCAAATCAGGCGGCAGAAAGAATAAGGCAGGGTCCAAAGATACGGTCCTCGCGGAAAATCGCAAAGCACGATATGATTATGCCGTTGAGGATACGATGGAGGCCGGCATTATGCTGGTCGGAACAGAGGTAAAAGCTCTGCGTGAAGGTCGGGGCAATATTGCCGAAAGCTATGTCTCAATTGAGAATAATGAAGCCTGGCTGGTCAATGCCAATATTCCGATCTACGCACCTGCAAGTCAGTTCAATCACCTCCCGACGCGTCCTAGAAAACTGCTGCTGAAACGCAAGCAAATCAATGTTTTACTGGGGGAAACCCAACGTAAAGGTCGAACGATTGTCCCGCTGAAGATGTATTTCAATGAAAAGGGCAAAGCGAAGCTATTGATCGGAACAGCGACGGGTAAGCAGAATTACGATAAGCGCCAAACGGATAAAACGCGGGATTGGAAAAAGCAAAAAGCTCGATTGATGCGGGAAAAAGGCTAAGCGTCACATAGCTTCCTGGCGCGCTCGAAGATTTTGAAGAACATGTCTTCCGTCAACCGCTTGGTATTCGTGTTGTAGCGAGAGCAGTGATAGCTGGACAGGATCGTGCGGCCTAAATC
>CAYZGF010000056.1:0-11481 GCA_964477595.1 uncultured Algimonas sp. | reverse complement strand
CGTGATCGTTACAACATCATGACCCTTGGTCATTTCTTCCAGCGTGTATCGGGTGGCTTCACGCGGTGCGAGGATCGGAATGTCTTTGCCAACCTCTGCCAATGCGGGTGTCACATATTTTATCAATTCCGCATCGTGAGCGCGGTTTGAGTCGAGCCAGAAAGCCGCCAATCCGGTTGCGTCAAAACGTTCAATGCCCAGCTTAATCCAGTCCAGGATTGGCGCTTTCTTCGCCGTGCAAGACCGCCAAATATCTCCGGCTTCAACGCCGTGACTGATGATGGTTTCACCGGCGTCTAAGACGATTGATATTGTTCCGTCAGCTGAGGCCGTAAAGGTTGTTGGGTGAGACCCATATTCTTCGGCCTTTTGCGCCATCAGACCGACATTGGAAACCGCGCCGCAGGTCGTGACATCGAGCTTGCCATTAGCTTTGAAGAACTCGACCGTTTCATCATAGACAGAGGCATATGAATTATCCGGGATACAGCATTTGGTATTGGCAGGTTCCCCATCGGGCCCCCAGCCAATTCCGCCTGCTTTGATGACGGCCGGCATAGACGCATCGATAATCACATCTGAGGAGACGTGCAGGTTCGTGATCCCCTTGTCAGAATTCACCATATAAAGCGGCGGTTTATTGGCGAGAGCCGCTTTCAAATCTGCTTCCATTTCAGCATTTCCGGCAATCATCTTCTCAAGCGTGCCGATGCCTGAATTTGGATTGAAGTCCAAAGACGCGCCATGTTTGGCGAGAAAATCTTCGAGATAGACAGAGACAAAATGGCCAAAGATAATCGGGTCAGAGACCTTCATCATCGTGGCTTTCAAATGGACAGAGAACAGCACGCCCGGTTCCATGGACGCAACTTCGGCCTTGATATACTCACGCAGAGCTTTGGCGGACATATATGTCCCGTCAACGATTGTGCCCTCTTCATAGGACAGGCCGTCTTTTAGGACGATCTCATTGCCTTGCTTGTCCGTAAATACGATTTTCGCACCACCGGCTTGGGCGGCTGAAATCGTCACTGATTTCTCATTCGCGAAGAAATCATTGCCGGGCATGGAGGCAACGGTCGTTTTATTGTCGGCGGCCCAGTCGCCCATGCGGTGCGGGTTGAGCTTGGCGTAAGCTTTCACGGCTTTGGCCGACCGACGGTCAGAATTCCCTTCCCGCAAGACCGGGTTCACAGCGGAACCTTTAATCCGGTCGTACTTTGCGCGAACAGTTTTTTCTTCGTCCGTTTGTGGATCAGTCGGATAATCCTGAATAGGATATCCCTGAGACTGAAGCTCTTTGATCGCTTCTTGGAGCTGCGGCACAGAGGCGGATATGTTAGGTAGCTTGATGACATTTGCATCCGGTGTTTTGACGAGTTGTCCCAGCTCCGCCAAATCATCCGAAACACGCTGTTCATCTGATAAAAGCTCGGGGAATAGAGAGAGGATGCGTCCAGCCAGAGAAATGTCCCGCGTTACAACATTAATATCTGCCGCTTTTGCAAATGACGTAATGATCGGCAAAAGCGAATTGCGGGCCAGCTCAGGTGCCTCATCCACAATTGTATAAATGATATCGGCTGTCGTCTGTGTCATATCGCTCAATCTCTCGGACATTTCGTAGTGGCAGTTTTATTTCGTGGCTTCATCGTTCTCAGATGAGACAGCAAAGCGGATTTAAGAAAGGCTTCTCTATAGATTTGCTTGATAATTTCAAAGACTAATCAGCGGTCTCAATATCTGGATTTTCGCAGATTTCATCGAGGTTTTGTTTCCAAGGTTCACGATCCAGGGCCCACATCTGAAGCCTTCTAGAATATATCTATTTGGTTGTATCTTTGGGTCTAAACCATGTCCTACTCACAACTATATTACCGCAACTTATCGGTTTGTGACTAGAAAGTGGTATGACACGCTTTAAGAACAGGTTCATGAAAACACTTGCACTTACATTATTGCTATCTCTCGGCCTGTCTGGGCAGGCTTTTGCGCAAAGCGAAGTCTCTAATGAAAGTGACGAGTCGCGCGTTGCATATATCGGCGCGCTCGGAGCTCTCAGCTCTGAATATCTTGGCTCCGCGGACGAAGAATTGCGCGCTTTTCCATATGTAAGCGTTTCGGACTATAAAGGCATCGACCTTTTTGGCACGCAGCTTTCCTACCGGGCCGTTGAAACCGGCACGGGTCAAGGTCTCGGAAAATGGTCCCTTCGGGCGGGTCCAAGCCTGACATACCAAGCCGGGCGTGACTCTGATGACAGTCCTACACTCACCGGATTGGACGACATTAACGGGAGCGTGCTAGCGGGCGGCTATCTGCGCGGTACATTTGGCCCCGTCGGTATTAGACTGGATGCCGGACAAGATTTTATCGGAGGACATGACGGGGTGGTTGCCAATGCGTCTATCGGGACATTCCTTCCGCTTGGCAGGCTTAAAATCCAGCCATCAGCCAGCATTAACTGGGGAAGCGCCGATCACAATCAAAGTTTTTTTGGCATCACCCAAGCACAGTCCAATGCATCGGGCTTAGCCGTAAATGATGTGGATTCAGGTATTTATGGCTACTCTGTTAATCTCGTCAGCTGGTACGAATTAAATGACGATTATGTTGTCACCCTTATTGGATCACATCGTTGGTTCAGTGGTGATGCAGATGACAGCCCTATCCTCCTCGCTGAGGACGGCGCCGACACAGGCTTGTTCGTCGCACTAGGTATTGCGCGAAAATTTAAGCTCTAGTCGATGTAATGAGGCCACCAAAACGAAGCTGATTATCATCAATAAGAACCAGCTCCCAAACTTGCCTAAACTCACCATTTGCCAACCGGCCTCTTGCCCGGGATAGGCCCAAGTCTTGGTAAATGTCCCGATATTTTCTGCTATCCAGATAAATAAAGCCACCAGAGTTAGCCCTAAAAGCAAGGGCATAGGTCGATGTTCCTCATCAGGCTTGAACCAAATCATGCACGGCCCATAGAGGCATATCGCGCCGATAAACAGTCCTATGCGTATATCTGGCAAATAGTGATGGGTGAAGAAATTCAGATAAATCAAAATCGCCAGAACCCCCTGCGCCCATAGCGGAGGAAACCGATCAAATCGGAAATCGAATAAGCGCCAAACCCGTGCAATATAGCTGCCGACGCAAGCATACATAAAGCCAGAGAAAAGCGGGACATCTGCGATACGTAAAATACTGGGTTCCGGATAAACCCAACTCCCGAGCTGGGTTTTGAAAATTTCCATGACCGTCCCCACGACGTGGAAGACGAAAATTACTTTGGCCTCGCCCCATGTTTCAAGCCGGAATACCAGCATTCCAATCTGGATTAAAACCGCGCCAATCGTCAGGAAATCATAGCGTGAAAGCGCCGCATCCGTCGGATAAAACAGAAATGTCAGCAGGATAAGCGAGAGCATTAATCCGCCAAACAAACACGCCCACCCCTGCTTTATCCCAAAGGCAAGGAACTCATATATTGCCAATGACCACGGGCCTTTAACCATGCGTTTTCGCAAGGCAAGGCGGTGGTCATGCAGGTAAACTAACGGGTCAAACATTCGGCTAAATGGCACTGAAAAACAGGTAAAAGTCGGACATCAAAGTGGCCAGTATATGATGATTATGTGCTGAGCCAAGCGGCATTCACCTCGCGATGATAGCCAAGGATCAGCTATCTCGCTTGCCTCACCTCTTTGCAGCGTGTTTAACTGGCCAGAGAAGTCGTCTGGAGTTGCCCGGATGGGGAATTCGCAAAACAAGCCATCAATTCGGGCGAAGTTCAACAATGGCCCTATTTCTCTGCAGGTCCCGGTATGCGTGTTCAAAAACAGCATCCAAATACGGCTGTGACAGGTCAGGCGAAATACTTAGAGAGTAACGGTAAAACCGGAGCGGTGTGCCAATATTACAATACGGCCGGGTTCGTTTTCACAATAATTGCCATCGGAGCAAAAAAGTATCAGCTCACGGAAGGGGCCTATTGGCGCAAGGAATATACCGAGCCTCTTCCAGAAAATGATGATCCAAATAATCTTATGACCGATGTTTGCATGATCGATAAGAGTGGCTCCGCCCATATGAGCATTGGCTGTACATTTGCTGTACCCGAAAATTAAAATCCGGATTACGGATAGCACACCTTAAATCGTCTTTGATTTTCCGGCTTCCGCCATATCCAGATCGAGCGGCATCAGTTCGGTCACCGAAATTTTTGTCCGGGGCTTTTCGAACAACGTCAGCGTTCCGTCGATAACTGCGAGCATTTTACCACCGGGCGCGAGTTGTTCCAAAATGGCGTCCGGTTCGGCGCGCAAGGCATATCCCATGACGATCCGGTCAAAAGGCGCCTGCCCCGGCCAGCCATATCTTCCATCGCCATGGCGGGTCACGACGTTGTAAATATCAAGCGCCTTAAACCGTTCATCTGCGTCCCTTATGAGGGTCTTGTAGCGCTCCACCGTGTAAATCCGTGTCGCCATATGGGAAAGAATGGCAGCAAAATATCCGCTTCCCAATCCGGGCGTCAGGACTTTGTGATCCGGTTGAACATCCAACATCTGCGCCAGTAAGGCGGCTGTCATCGGCGGCGGCAAGGTCTGCCCGCAAGCAATCGGTACATTCACAGCATCATAAGAGATATCGCGTTTTTCCAGCGGAACGAAATGACGACGCGGCGCGAGTTCAACGGCCCGCAAGACATGATTTGATGATATGCCGCGACTTCGCAGTCGCATAATCATGTCGATTAAGCCCGGATCAATACTCATTCGGTGAGCGTGGACAGGCTGTCTTGGTGGGTCAAGTCCGTATGGAGCGGGGTGACACTGATATAGCCGTCATAAATCGCGCGCAGATCTGTCCCCTGCGGCGGGTTGGACTTCTTTGCGCCGTAAGTCAGCCAGAAATACTCTCCACCGCGCGGGTGAGCCCGGCGATCCACACCCGTCATTTGAAAATCTCGGTGACCTTGTCGTGTGAGCTGTAGACCCCTGACCGCTTCGGGCGCGGTGTCCGGGAAGTTGACATTTGGAACGACATTGGATGCCCAGCCTTTGTCCAGCAAAGTTTGGATCGTTGTCGCACCATGTGCCAAAGCCGTTTCCCACGGCAAGCTCTGCGCGCCTTGAAAGCCACGCGCGAGGGACAAAGCAATTGACGGAACGCCCATCTGCATACCTTGCAATGCACCCGCGACAGTCCCGGAAAATGTCACGTCCTCAGCCAGATTTTGGCCTCGGTTGACACCCGACAAGATAAGGTCAGGCGGACTATCAGGCATCAAGGCCTTCATCGCGACAATCACAGAATCTGTGGGCGTGCCCGTTACGGAATAAATTCGATCATCCAGCTTACGCAATCGCACTGGATTATGGAGCGATACACCGCGTGACGCCGCAGATTGTTCCGTATCCGGCGCACAAGTCCAAACATCATCTGATAGCTGCAAAGCGATGTCGCGAAGAACGGAAATGCCTTTGGCATTCACACCATCATCATTGGTCAGAAGAATTTTCATGTTTACGCCCTGTCATTCCGGACAAGGCCGACAGGCCGATGATCCGGAATTTCGACAATTGTCTCTCGAACTTCCGGGTTCGCATTGCGCCCCGGAATGACAGTTTTTAAGTTTGAGGTTATGCCCCTCACTTAATCACCTCTAATCCGCCCATATAGGGGATGAGCGCTTGCGGTACGGTGATCGTGCCATCTTCATTTTGGTAATTTTCCAGAACCGCAACGAGCGTTCGCCCGACAGCTAGTCCAGATCCGTTCAGCGTATGGACGAAACGATTATCCTTCTCGGCATGTTTATAGCGGGCATTCATGCGGCGGGCTTGGAAGTCTCCGCAGTTGGAAATCGAGCTGATCTCGCGATATGTGTTTTGGCTCGGCAGCCAGACTTCAATGTCATAGGTCTTGCGCGCACCAAAGCCGAGATCGCCCGTGCAAAGTTCGACCACGCGATAGGGCAGCTCTAACTTCTGCAAAACAGCCTCGGCACAGCGCAGCATGTTCTTATGCTCAGCATCACTGTCTTCCGGCTTACAAATCGTGACGAGCTCGACTTTGTTGAACTGATGCTGGCGGATCATACCCGTTGTATCGCGTCCCGCGGACCCGGCTTCAGACCGGAAACACGGTGTATGCGCCGTCATGCGCCGTGGAAGCGTCTCTCCGTCCAATATGCTCTCACGGACGGTATTTGTGAGGGAGACCTCTGCTGTTGGGATCAGATAATGATCATCCCCCGCTGGATAGAGATCCTCTGCAAATTTCGGCAGCTGGCTCGTTCCGTAAAGTGCCTTTGGCCACACTAAAAATGGCGGGCTGGTCTCCTCAAACCCCTCATCGACCTGCATATCGAGCATCATCGCAGCAAGCGCACGATCCATACGGCTCAAGGCTCCACGCAGGACCACAAAACGGCTACCACTCATTTTCGCGGCGGTTTCGAAATCCATCTGGCCTAGCGCTTCGCCCAGATCAGAATGGTCTTTTGGTTCAAATGTGAACTCACGCGGTTCACCCCACTTTGCCAGTTCAACATTATCCTCTTCGTTCTCCCCATCAGGGACTTCGTGGAATGGAAGATTGGGCAGGCTGGACAATAGATCATTCAACATGGCCTTTTCGCTATCCACCTGCGCACCCATGGCTGCGATGACATTTTTCGCGCCTGCCACTTCGGTTTTCAGGCGCTCGGCTTCTTCTTTATCGCCCTTCCCCATGGCGGCACCGATTTGCTTTGAGGCTTTGTTCCGCGCAGCCTCGGCCTCTTGGACAACCTGCATAGCTTTGCGGATCAGCTTATCTTGATCGAGGATTTTTTTAGACTGCGGTTCCAGCCCGCGCTTGGCCCATAAGCGGTCAAATTCTTCGGGATTTTCGCGAATGGCTTTTATATCAAACATGGCACGGACTTCGTAAATTTGAGCAAGATTTTCGCCCGCTATAGTGCGCGCCGCATCAGGCGTAAAGCTTGGCTTGCGGCCTGTTCGCCTATGCATATAAAGGGCGAGGGTTATCTCTTCTCATTTCATCTATTATTGTGGAGCTTTCACATGTTGTCGCGACTGCCTTTCCTCTGTCTTTTGTGTCTGACAGCGGTGTCATTCACGTCGGAGGCACATGCGGAAGAGGAAAAAGGCTGGGGCGGCGAAGTTGGATTGAACGGTGCGCGGACCACGGGTAATAATGACACGACGGATCTCGGCTTCGCGTTCAAGCTGAATAATCGCGGAAGTGATTGGCGCCATAATCTGAGAGGTTCCGCGGATTACGGACGTTCGCAAGGCAATACGAATAAACGTCGCTATCGTTTGGGATATAAAATAGGCCGTGACCTCGCCCCGCGCGTTTACGGTTTTGCGAATGCCGATTATTATAGCGAGGACTTCGGCGCGTTTAAGCATGGTTATTATCTCGGCGGTGGAGCGGGTTATTCCGTTTTAGTCGATGACCCGACGAAATGGCGCGTTGAGGCCGGGGCCGGTTTCAGGTCGCAAAAAGCGCGTCTCGCCCCAAATGACCCGAGCGGCCTGAGTAGTCGTTTGGAAGAATTTGCTTCCGCCCGATTATTTTCTGACTTTGAGCATGCCTTTAATGAGGCTGTGAAATTCACGAATGATACGGAACTCTTTTACTCTGATATCGACACATTCTTCATCAATGAGATCGGTGTGAATTCGCGCATGTTTGGTGATTTCGCTCTCCGGGCCAGTTTCCGGATAGAGGCCCATACGGACGTCCCCGACGGCCGCGAAAAGGTGGATACGATTAGCCGGATCGGCATTGTCTATAAGATGGAATAAAGGCATGAGGGACCATGCTGTCCCGTCTCCTGCTTATGCGTCACGCAAAATCCTCTTGGTCAGATGGAGAACTGACTGATCACGAACGACCACTGAATGATCGCGGTCGACGCGCGGCCACTGCGGTTGGCGCTGCATTGACGGCGAGAGGATATGCCCCGGACATAATCTGGTCTTCGGACGCCAAGCGCACACGTGAAACGGCGATGCATTTGATTCGCGCAATTCCCGGTGCTCAGACCGTGAATTATAATTCGGACTTTTATCATGCCAGTGTCGAGACCGTCTTGAAGGTTTGCGGGCGAGAGATTGAGCCGGACAAGCCGCTCATGCTGTTGGGGCATAATCCCGGCTGGTCATATCTTCATGAATATTTCACCGGGCAATCCCACGCCTATCCTACCGGAGCTTGCACAGTGCTCACGCGAAAGCAGAACGGCGTATCCGATTGGCTTGATCCGGCGGCTTGGGCCTTTACGGATCTGATCCTCCCGCGAGAGCTTGAGTCTTGAAACGTCAAATTTTCAAAGGCTTATGGCGCTTTACACGCGCATTTTTGTTCTACCCGGCTGCCATTGCCATTATGATTTGGTTGATTGTCACGGGACAACACTGGGTTTGGGGCGTTTTCGTTTTGGTCGCTGTACTGATATTTGATCCAATATACCGGATCATGTTACGCAGTATTTTATCGTGGCGCCCCCATAAAGATTAGCCTCTCTATCAGACCTGTCTTTGGATGCGCGCCCGGATTAAGGTTTCGCTTACCATAGCTAAGAATTACTTGAAATTCATACAAGTTTCGCGTGACAAAATACAACTCTTGGTATAATCCCAAAAATGTCTCCGGTGATCACATCCCAACTCACCGCCGGAAGACAGGTCGCTCATCCCACAATCGCGACCACACAGGTGGGCTGGTCATTGGCTTCTTCACATCCCGGTGAAGCCAGCGACCAGCCGCCAAATTGGGATTACCCTAATTTTCCGCCCAAGCTGAGCAATGTGTCTTCGTCGCGGAGCTTCCACAGCAAAAACATCGCCATCAGTGTTGGCAGAGCCGCCATGAAGGTCGGGACAAAGTTCTCTGTACCCGGAATCATGAAACGAAGGCTGAAGGCCGTTCCTACCGCATGGATCAAAAAGACAAGAAAATAGGAAATCTTCTTTTTAAAGCCCACTAAAAAGGCTGCCAAAAGGATGAGCCAACCAATCCCGATCAAAGTCGTGAGAATATCCGGCTGTTCAAAGAAATAATATTTTTTGGAAATGCCCTTTGCGGATGCGCCGCCATCAATGAAGCGCATTAAAATCCAGGGTAAAAGAAAAACAGCGATGGATAATCGCGTCAGAAAGAGTGGTAAGCGTAGATGTGTCATGGTGACCCCCAAAATTGATAATGTCCGCCCGTAACAGGCAAACCCATCAATTGGGACTCACGAATGCGAGAGGCTAAGCCGCCTCTCCCCGCAAGCGGGCCTTCGCTTTTTCCGCGCCGAGCAGTTGCAACATATCATCCATGGACGGGCCGTGTTGTTGTCCCGTCAGGGCCAAGCGAAGCGGCATGAACAGCCCCTTCCCTTTGCGTCCTGTCTCAGCTTTCAAATGTCCGATCAAAGATGACCACGTCTCAGCCGTTACCTTTTCGGGCAAGAAATCAGCCGCAGCCTCACAGAAGTCTTTATCTTCATCCGCGATTTCACCGGACATAGGTTTCAGAACAATATCCGCCCAATCGTCAATGTCAGACAGCTTTTCGATATTCGCACGGACAATATTCCAGAACGCCTCGTCACCCGGAACGCGGTCCGAGACCTCTTCATAAGGGGTTTCGTGCAATAGTTTAGCATTCAGGGCCGTTAGGTCCTTCTCGTCAAATCGCGCAGGCGCTCGACCGATTTTATCAAAAGAGAACTCAGCGGACAGCTCATCAAGGCTTCGGCGGATTTCAACGGCATCAGAGGTCCCGATTTTCGCGAGTAGCGAGGCAATCGACATGGGCTCTATCCCCTGCTGGCGTAGTTCCAGCATGGACAGCGAGCCGAGACGTTTGGACAATGACTTTCCGTCAGCACCGACAAGCAAAGGCGTATGCGCGAACTCTGGCAAGTGGTCAGACAGCGCGCGGAAAATTTCGATCTGTGCGCCTGAGTTCGTCACATGATCTTCGCCGCGAATGACATGCGTAATCTCGGCTTCAATATCATCGACGACACTTGGGAGCGTGTAGAGGTATGAGCCATCACCGCGAATAAGTACCGGATCAGAGAGCGAGGACATATCAATGCTCTGCTCACCCCGCACAAGGTCATGCCAGGTGACAGTGCCGCCCGAGAGCTTGAACCGCCAATGCGGCGTGCGCCCTTCGGATTCATAGACGGATTTTTGTTCATCGGTGAGGTCCAGCGCAGCGCGATTATAGATTGGCGGCTTGCCTGCCACGCGCTGCAATTTCCGCTGACGCTCCAGCTCGTCACCTGTTTCATAACAGGCATATAGAAGCCCGGCAGCTTTCAGCTTTTCAGCTGCCGCATCATACATGTCGAAACGCTCAGACTGTTTGAAGGTTCGTCCCCAGGTCACACCCAGCCAGGACAGATCATCGCGAATGCCTTGCTCAAACTGTGCCGTGGAGCGTTCCAAATCCGTATCATCAATCCGCAAAACAAAAGTCCCGCTTTCGGCTTGCGCGAAGAGAACATTCATCAGCGCCGTACGGACATTACCGACATGCAAACGTCCCGTCGGTGACGGGGCAAAGCGAACAATAGGTTTCATCTCAAATCTCACCCTCCGGGATTTTATCCCGATAGCGATTGGTTATGGGGTAGCGGCGATCGCGCCCAAAATTCTTTGTGCCGATTTTGACACCGGGAGGCGCTTGTCGGCGTTTATATTCAGCGATGTAGAGCAGGTTTTGAATCCGTTTCACATCGGCCTCGCTATGGCCGCGCGTGAGAATTTCTTCAATCGGCAATTCCAGTTCGATGAGGCAGAGCAAGAGGTCGTCCAACACGTCATATTCGGGCAAACTATCACTGTCTTTCTGATCTTCACGCAGTTCTGCCGAAGGTGGTTTTGTGATGATGCGCGTCGGAATGGGATCATCCGTGCCGAGCAAATCTTCCGGCGTATTTTCATTCCGCCAATTCGCTAACGCGAAGACTTCTGTCTTATAGACGTCTTTCAATGGGTTATATCCACCGCACATATCGCCATAGAGTGTCGCGTAACCGACCGCCATTTCGGACTTATTCCCTGTCGTGACCAACATAGGGCCGAACTTATTGGACAACGCCATCAATGTGAGCGCACGGCTGCGAGATTGGATATTCTCTTCTGCCGTAGAGGGGGCCAGATCACCAAAGAATGGCTCCAACATCTCATCGAATGCATCAATCGCGGGTTTGATCGGGATCGAATCATAACGGCACCCAAGACGCTCGCAGCACTGTTCCGCATCTGTCAGTGAGTCGCCGGAGGTGTATTTCGTGGGCATCATGACGGCCCAAACACGGTCAGGGCCGAGCGCATCGACGGCAATTGTAGCTGCCATCGCGCTATCAATACCGCCGCTCATGCCCAAAATGATCTGCTTAAATCCGTTCTTATTGACGTAATCGCCGAGGCCCAAACACTGGCGCGCCAGTCGGCCTCATAG
>CAYZGF010000055.1:0-11705 GCA_964477595.1 uncultured Algimonas sp. | reverse complement strand
TTCGTGATGTCTGCCAGTTTTACAAATCAGGTCCTGGCGCAAATTGAGCTGTGGGAAGACAGCAAAGCGTCTGCGCGTAAATATGAAAATAAAGTCTATATGCTGCCAAAACATTTGGACGAAAAAGTTGCGCGCTTACATCTTGAACGTATCGGCGTGAAGCTAACCACAATGACCGACGAACAGGCGGATTATATCGGTGTGAAGGCCGAAGGTCCGTATAAGCCGGAACATTATCGATATTAGAAATACCAAAACCTTCCGGCGGCCATATTCCAGGCCGCTGCCACCTCTCTGAATAATAATAAAAAGCCCCCGTTCAGGCCGGGGATAAACTCCATGCCTTAAAATCGAGGAGCGTGCCATGAGCCGCCAGTCTTACGAATTCACATCTGAATCAGTTTCAGAAGGACATCCGGATAAAGTCTCTGACCGCATTTCAGATGAAATTGTCGATCTGTATTTTCGTGAAGCGATCAAAGACGGCATGGACCCGTGGCAAGTCCGTGTTGCTGCCGAAACACTTACGACGACGAATAAAGTTGTGATTGCCGGTGAAACGCGCGGCCCATCGTCTATTACGCCTGACCGGATTGAATCGCTGGCACGCGAAGCGATCAAAGATATTGGGTATGAACAAGACGGTTTTCATTGGAAACATGCCGATATTGATGTGTTGCTCCACCCGCAAAGCGTCGATATCGCGCAAGGTGTCGACTCCGGCACAGGTCTTCATGCAGAAGAAGGCGCTGGTGATCAGGGTATCATGTTCGGTTACGCATCGCTGGATGTGCCTGGCGCTTTGATGCCTGCCCCCGTGCATTACTCTCACAAAATTCTTGAACGGCTGGCCCAAGCCCGCAAATCTGAAGGCCAAGACTGGCTCGGCCCTGATAGCAAATCACAGGTTACAGTCCGCTACCATAATGGCCGCCCTGTCGAAGCGACCGCTATTGTCCTGTCCACGCAACATTTGGACGCGTCACTGGATAGCCGCGCTATTGCTGAGCGCGTAAAGCCTTATATTGAAGAGGTTCTTCCGACGGGGTGGCTGACGGATAATACGGTTTATCATATCAATCCGACCGGGAAATTCGTGATTGGCGGACCGGACGGGGATGCAGGTCTTACGGGCCGCAAAATTATTGTTGATACTTATGGCGGCATGGCCCCGCATGGTGGTGGCGCATTTTCCGGCAAAGATCCGACAAAGGTGGATCGGTCTGCCGCCTATGCGACGCGCTATCTCGCGAAGAACCTTGTCGCAGCAGGCGTTGCGCCTTGGGTCGAAATCCAAGTCAGTTACGCGATTGGTGTTGCGGCGCCGACATCCATCTATGTCAATGTCGATGATAATAACCCGATCAAAGGCGATCGGATAGAAACCATTATCCGCCAAGTCATGGATCTGACCCCGCGCGGCATTCGGAAACATCTGGATTTAAATAGGCCCATCTATGCGCCGACCGCTGCCTATGGTCATTTTGGACGCGATCCCGGACCCAATGGAGAATTTTCTTGGGAACAGATTGATCTCGTCGATGAGATTAAGGCCAGACTTTGAGCGAGACTTCTGAAACTCTCACCTGCGTCGCAATCATAGTTGGGGCGCATGGCGTACATGGCGCGGTGAAGGTTAAATCATTTACGCAAAACCCCGAGGATTTCTCAATCTACGGCCCACTCTTGGGTGAGGACGGCGAAATCGTTTTAACCCCGAAAAATCCGCGCCCGATCAATAAGGCTTTCACCATGCGCTCGCCGGAGATCACCACGCGGGAGCAAGCGATGGCTCTGAAAGGTACGCAGCTTTTTGTCCCCCGCAGCGTTCTGCCCGAGCCGGAAGAAGATGATTTTTACTATGCGGATCTGATTGGACTGGAGGTGAAATCAACGGATGGAAAACGGATTGGGACCATCCGCAGTGTCCATGATTTTGGCGCGGGTGATATGTTGGAAATCCAACCGGGTAAATCCTCTGAAAGCCAGACAAGCTTTTTCCACCCTTTTACGAAAGCGGCGGTCCCTAAAGTCGATATTAAAGCGGGTCGCGTGATTATCCATATTGAGGAAACTGTCATGGGCCGTGCCCCGGCAGAGGCGAAAGAGCCGCAGGATGATGAAGACAGTGCGCCGGCTGGCTCTTAACCATTCTGCACAGAATTTCACGGGCCTTTTTTCACCGGCTCTGCTAAGCTCTAAATTATGACATTGGACGCCAATATAAAGACAACACCGCCTAAATTAATGCAGGCAATCCGCTTGGCGATGGCCGGGACAGAATCCGTTCAAGAGCGATTGAATGACTTTGTCTCCGCTATTCAATCGTCAATGCAGGTCAAGGTCGCCTCTATTTACCTCTTGCGTCCCGGAGCCGAACTGGAACTCTCTGCGACGGAAGGATTGAAAAAATCCGCGGTTCATAAGACGCGCATGAAACCGGGTGAGGGTCTAGTCGGTCACGTGGCTTTGACAGCCCGCCCCTTAAATTTGGCGGATGCGCCCAGCCATCCTCTGTTCTCATATCGTCCGGAAACAGGCGAAGATCCGTTTAAGAGTTTTTTGGCTGTCCCCATTTTGCGTGGCGGCCGGACATTGGGGGTCCTTGTCGTCCAAAGTGAGCAAGAGCGCAGCTTTACAGAGGCCGAGGTAGAAGACCTTCTCACTGTTGCGATGGTGCTTGCCGAAATCATTATTGATGATGAACGGGTCGGCGGTAAGAAAGCGGCGCTAAAAGGCATTACGCTGGCACCGGTGAAACCGGAGTCATTTGATGGGAAATCTTTTGCTCCCGGTCTCGTCCGGGGCTCTGCGCATTTGCATCTCCCTCCTGTCGCGCCTGCTAATCTCTTGGCCGAAAATATTACCGTTGAGCAAAATCGGTTGGAAGAAGGTATAACGATCTTGCGCGCCAGCGTTGATGCGATGGTGTCGGGCGAGGCCGCGTCCCTGTCCCGTGCGTCTAAGGAAATTTATGAAACCTACCGGATGTTCGCCTATGATCGAAAATGGGTCGGGCGCTTGCGGGAAGCCGTCTCCTCCGGTCTGACATCCGAAGCTGCCGTTGAACGCGTTCGGAATGAACATCGTGCACGGTTGATGAAGGCCAAAGACCCTTATTTGCGGGCACGTTTGCATGACCTCGAAGACTTGGCCAATCGCCTGATACGCGCTTTAGGCGGGGAACAACTCGGCCCCGGCAACCGCAAATTATCTGACGACGCAATTTTATTTGCCCGGGAATTGGGGCCTGCCGAACTCTTGGATTATGACCGTCAGAAACTTCGCGGTATTGTCTTGGAAGAAGGCTCCGCCACATCGCATGCCGCCATTATTTGTCGTGCATTGGGCATTCCGCTTGTTGGGCGGGCCGATGGTATTTTGGATTTGATTGAAACGGGTGATGCTGTCTTGGTCGACGGCGAATCCGGTATTGTTCATATTCGTCCGCTGGAATCCGTGAAGGACAGTTTTGCCTTACGGATGAATGTGAAAGGTGAATTGGCAAGAGCTTATGACGCCTTAAAATTCCAACCCAATGTCACGCAAGATGGGCAGGAAATGTCCTTGCAATTAAATGCAGGTCTTTTGGTGGATTTGCCACAACTGGATCAAGTTGGCGCGGACGGCATTGGTCTCTTCAGGACTGAATTCCAATTTATGGTCAGCGATTTCATGCCCAAGCTGAAAGAGCAAACCGCCCTATACCGGGAAGCGATTGAAGCCGCAGGCACGCGTCCCGTGACCTTCCGCACGCTCGACTTGGGCGGCGATAAAATTCTGCCCTATATTGATCCGGTGCCCGAAGAGAATCCGGCCATTGGGTGGCGGGCTATTCGTATTGCCTTAGACCGTCCGGGTTTGATGCGTTACCAACTTCGTGCGCTTGTGGCGGCCGGGGCGAACCGTCATCTGCGCGTGATGTTCCCCATGGTGACAACCGTGGACGAGATGATTCAGGCAAGGGCGCTCTTTGACAGAGAAGTCGACCGGGCATCGTCTTTAGGGTTGGACTTACCAAAGAAAATCGAGGTCGGTGTCATGTTGGAAACCCCGTCTTTGGCGTGGCAGGTTTCTGCCGTTTGCGATCATGCCGACTTCGTCAGCGTTGGTGCGAATGATTTAATGCAGTTCTTCTTTGCCGCTGACCGCGATAATGCGCGTGTTTCTGATCGCTATGACCCGCTTCATCCTGCGGCGCTTTCGGTTTTGAAATTTATCGCGGATCGCTGCAAAATGAATGATACGCCTGTGTCTGTCTGCGGTGAAATTGCGGGGCGCCCTTTGGAAGCTGTCACATTGGCGGCGCTGGGGTTCCGAACGCTCTCCATGCCGGTTACGGGAATTGGCCCGGTGAAGGCTGCTCTATTGAAGTTAAACACCGAAGATTTAGCAAAAGAAATTGCCCCGCATATGAGCGTGGAATCGCGCTTGTCATCCTTGCGCGAAATCGTGCAGGATTATTGCACACGCAACGCAATTCCGATCTGAGCGTAAGGTTAGTTATGAAACGTTATTTATTATGTGCCGCACTCTTGGCTGCATGCCAGCCTGCTGCGACTGACAGTGATGTCCTGATCGAGGAAGAGACCGTTGCAAGTGACGTCCAAGACGGGATTGTCCGCGTCACGTTAAACACCCCCGTATCAGAGCCACGCGCCTGTATTATTCCGATTACGATTGAAAACGGATTGGATGATCCGACAAATGTGACGATGATCGCTTTTGATCTGAGAGGTCCGGGTGAAGACGCGAAAGGCAATATGTTTGCCCCCGCAGCGGAACCCGGCGCGACATCAGAAGCGCGTGTCATTGTGGAAGGTCAAAGCTGCGATGCTTTTGACACGCTCAGTATCCCCGAAATCCGCTGTACCTCCGGTGACGAAGATTGTGCAGCAGATGTCGAGTTCATTGACGGAGATGAACTGCGCTTTTCACAAGCGGGATAAAGCTGACGCATAATACGCCAGCTCTCATTTCGTTCTGCCTTAGATTTTTTCCGGATAGATCGGGCGAATATCATAGGGAATATCGTCCAGATTATTCAGAACTGTTTCTGCGGCCTCATCAAGTGGCAGATATTGATCCAGAAACGCTTTCGCCGCATCGTAATTCCCATCCCCTTGGATCATGACGATTTTGCCTGTCAGATCGGAAATGGCCTGCTCGAGCTTATCAAAATCCAAACGGAAACGCTTTTCTGCGGGGAGCCATTCAGCCGCGCCGACTTCGCGGAAATAATTATATTGGAAGGCCGCGCCCTTAGCGTGGGCAGCCCCCGTTCCAAAGCGCATGGAGCGGAATTTGCCGGTGAAATAGGTTGCTAAAAACGCTTCGCGATCGGAACTCTCTAATTCACCGCGATCCATCATGTAGAGAATATTATAAGCGCCCATAACGTCCGCTTTGCCCTCTTCCAGTCCTGATGACAGGTCTTTCAGCTGCGCGTTCACAGTCGTCACTTCGCCGTCAACCGTGATGGTACCCGGACCAAGTGAGTGGGAGAGTTCGTGGAAAAGCGTGTTGTTTCCCATCCATTTTTTGGCTGTCAGCTTGGCTTGTTCAGGGACCAGAACACGCTCACCAATTGGCGCAAGAATGCGGTCATATTTTGCGCCTAAGACGTTATTGAGAATGACCTTTTTTGCGCCTTTCGCCTCACGGACCCGCTCATCATTTGGCAGGTTGAACGCAATGGTTTGGACACCGTTCTCATTATCACCGCCGCCATGGACTTGATAGGTCACGGCGATGGGGCTTTCAAAGCCGCGTGAAAAATTCTTATAGCTTTCCGGAACGGGGAGGTTCTTTTCCATGTCCACGAGATAATCTTTATATTTCGCAAGAGCGGCGGACTCATCCGGGTTCTTAACAGTCACGAAACTCTCAAAAGCCGTTTTATAGGCAAATAAACCGTCATCATAAACTTCGTAAGGACCAATCGCGATTTCAATTGGGCCGTCCAAATCCATCCACGCCATTTCGCTTTCGAAATAATCATCTGTGGCAAAGGCCCGGGCGCGCAAGCGCAGGAATTTGCGGAGGCTGGCATTTTTGGTTTCCCGTGCCGCTTCCCGCAAAAGATCCGCGGCAGGGCGCAAATATTCCGCATATTCTTTGCTGTAAGGTATAGCGGTCAACCCGCCGTCATCCGTCCGGCGGATAACTGTATAGCCGGATGTAAAGGCCGCTTTGTCTTCGGGGTGGTCTGCAATCCATTGCTCGAATTCAGCCTTGGTCATATCTGCCGGATAAAAACCTGCACCTGCCGGACATGGCGTGTCACCGACAAAGACACGATTATTCTCTAAACCGTCACAAGGGCCGTAATGTAAATCAAACATGGCCTTTTCAATGTCCGAGCCTGACGTTTCCAGTGCGGCGCGACGTTCCGGATAGTCAGCCCCGCGTTGCAGCAGGTAAATTTTGGAAAGGTAATCACTCGCTTCAATCAAGATATTCACGACTTTACGCTCGCTATCCGTCAGGAAAGAGACATCCGGGTTCATCGGAACTTCGGCAAATTTTTCATATTGCCGCGTGATGTCATATTCGACTTCAGTCACTTTGACGTCGGGCTTTACATCCGCTTCAGGCGCGGTTTCACCGCACCCCGCCAATAAAGCCGTCACTGCGATTGTTGTTAAAAGCGTTCTCATCTTATTTCTCCAACTCATTTCTGATTTGCTGCGCAAGGCTTTGCAGCTCATTTATATCGGCCATATCTCCGCCGTGCCCACCCAGACCTTCACCGTCATAACGCGGGATAATGTGGACATGTGTGTGAAAAACGGTTTGGCCTGCGGGTGCGCCGTTAAATTGCGTGATGACAATCCCGTCCGGTTTTAGGGCGGTCTCTACCGCCTGTGCCACGCGCTGAACGGTTCCAAAAAGGCGTCCAATATCTTTTGGTTTAACGCTGAGTAGATTTACCGACGGTCCGCGCGGAATGACGAGGCAGTGCCCCTTGGATTGCGGAAAAGCGTCCATGATCACAAGCGTCCCGCTATCTTCATAAACTTTCGCACAAGGCATTTCCCCTCGCAGGATTTTCGCAAAGATATTCTGATCGTCATAGGATGCGTGTAAGGTCATAAGGGCTTACACCACGAACTGATGCCTATGAAAAGGCGCGCTATCAGATAGTCTTAGCCCAAATGACGAAAGGGAACGCTTGGCGGATTTAGAAGATATAAAAACGGACACTAAGCGGGTTTATACGCACAAGGCTGAATATTGGCACGCTGTCCGTAATCGCTCGGGATATGAAAATATCTGGTTGGATCGGTTTTCAGACCATCTTCCTGAAGGTGCCAATATATTGGATTTAGGGTGCGGGACGGGTGACCCAATCGTCGCCTTTTTACTGGGCGAAGGCTATCACGTTACCGGCGTGGATTACGCGCCCACCATGATTGATATCGCGAAGGCAAATTTTCCCGGCGGTAAATGGGTGGTGGCCGACATGATGGAACTGCCTGATCTGGGAATGTTTGATGGTCTTTTGAGTTGGGACGGATTTTTTCATCTTTCAATAGATCAACAACGCTCCGCCCTCCCGCAATATGCAGAGCTAATAAAACAGGGCGGGGCTTTATTGCTGACTGTTGGCGCGCAAGAAGGCGAAATTACGGGATATATCGACAATGAAACTATTTATCATGCGAGCCTGTCTCCGGCGGAGTATGAAGAGATTTTGCTGAACTCTGGCTTTTCAGATGTTGTCTATAAAGCTGAAGATCCTGATTGTCGGGGCCGTAGTGTAGTGCTGGCAACGGGATTGAAAAAAGTCTGACCTAACCTTTTTTGAAAGGCGTATGTTTGGCGAGGATGTCGACTTCATGTTCAATCGCGGCCCGTTCCTGTTCCAGATAATTTTCAACGCCCTGCATTAATCCCGGATGGGAGAGCCAATGGGCGGAATGGGTCACAACAGGTTCATATCCGCGGGCGAGCTTATGCTCACCTTGCGCGCCCGCTTCGACCCGGGGCAGACCCAGTTCTAATCCCGCTTCAATGGCTTGATAATAGCACAGCTCAAAATGCAGGAAGGGCTTATGCACTAACGCGCCCCAATTCCGACCGTAAAGCGCGTCTGATCCGATATAATTCAAGGCGGCGGCAATGGGCGTGTCATCCATAAAAGCGAGGATCAGGCAGATATCATCGCGCATGGTCTGCTGCATAATATCAAAGAAGTTTCGGGTCAGATAGGGCCGCCCCCATTTCCGTTCGCCCGTATCGAGATAGCAACGGTAGAATACGTCCCAATGTTCCGCTTTCAAATGATCACCTGTCAAACGTTTGATCTTCACACCGTCTTGGGCCGCTTTACGTTCTTTCCGAATGTTCTTCCGTTTTCGGGAGGATAGGCTGGCGAGGAAGGCGTCGAAATTTTCATAGTCGCGATTGATGAAATGAAATTGACGATCTTCTCGCGCGGCAAAGCCCAGAGTTTTTAACGCTTGCCTGTCTTCATCTTGCAGGAAAGTCAGATGCACACCTGACATCTCCCACTCCGCGCAGGCTTGCATCATCGCCCCTGCCACGGCTTGTTTGGCCTCCGGTGTTTTTGCCAAAAGGCGTGGTCCCGTGGCGGGCGTAAAGGGAACAGAGCATTGTAGCTTGGGATAATAATTCATGCCGGCCTGCATGAGCGCATTGGCCCAGCTATGGTCGAAAACATATTCGCCTTGGCTATGGGATTTTACATAAAGCGGCGCGGCGCCAACCGATTGTCCATCTTCATCTTCGACCCAGATGTGGCGTGGGGCCCATCCCGTTTCAGGCGTTGCTGATCCACTCTCTTCCAAGGCCAATAAGAAGCGATGGGATAGAAAGGGGTGATTGCCGGACGGTATAAGCGCGTCCCAATCCGCAGCGGAAATTTCGCTGATCCGGGAGAAAATCGTGGCGGTATAGGCGGGTGACGTCATGCGTTTATCTACGCGTCAATCTCCACAATGGCGTCAATTTCAACTGCGACATCCAGCGGCAAGCTGGGGGCAGACACGGCAAAGCGGGCATGACGTCCCGCATCGCCAAAGACGTCGACCATGAGGTCGGAACAGCCATTGATGACTTTTGGAATGTCGGCTTGTGTAGCCTCCGCCGTAGCTTGCACAAAGCCGCCCAATTTCACAATGCGTTTCACGCGGGACAAGTCACCGCTACAGGCCGCTTTCATTTGCGCGATGAGGTTTAGCGCAGAGAGGCGCGCAGCAGCTTGGCCTTGCTCAACACTCATGCCTTCGCCCAAACGGCCTCTGACTTCATCTTCGCCAATTTTGGAAATCTGGCCGGAAATGAAAACAAGATTTCCACTCACAACATAGGGTACGTAATTCGCGACCGGTGCCGCGGGAACGGGTAGGGATAGCCCAAGTTTGGCAAGTTTGTCTTCAGCTGTCATTTTGGTCTCTTTCATGCGTCTGATTTGCATCCTATATGCTGTCTATGACCGACACACCACAGAGTTTTCCGCTGCCGACACACCGCCCTGAGCTTGTTGAGTTTTTGAGCACAAGACGGTCGAATTTGGCAAAGGTCATGGCGGCCCCCGGTCCGGATAGCGAAACGCGGGATAAAATCCTCGAAATTGCCGCACGTGTCCCCGATCATCGAAAGCTGACGCCTTGGCGATTTATCCTGTTTGAGGGGGAGGCACGGTCTTCATTCGGACAGCATATTTCGACCGCTTTCATGGCTCAGACCCCGGCTGCGCCCGCAGATCGTGCCATTTTTGAGGGCGCGCGCCTCACACGTGCGCCTCTGGTCGTTGCGGTTATCTCGTCACCCGTCAATTGTCCGCGCGGGACGCCCAAATGGGAACAAGAGCTTTCAGCCGGCGCGGTGTGTTTTAACATGTGTCTCGCTGCACAGGCGCATGGGTTTGGGGCGCAATGGCTGACCGAATGGTATGCCTATGATGATACTGTTAATACGGCCTTGGGGCTGTCCGAAACAGAGCGTGTGGCGGGCTATATTTATATAGGTACGCCAGAGGTTGAAGCTACGCCGCGCACACGCCCAGACCTCGAAACTGTGACTGAAAAATGGGGAAATTTTTAACCAGATTCACGGTTTATAACCCATTCAGGGGGTGACATCTGAAAATCCCGCGCTATTTACAGCTCAGGACAACTTTCGAGTTGCCTGACAGCTCTCGACCACCATTGCGCCCCGTGTGGTCGGGAGCTTATTTTCTTGAACCTTCAATATAAGTCTGAAGCTTCGCCCAAGCCTTGGTTGCGGCTTAACGTGTTTCGTTGAACAGTTCGCGCCCAATCAACCAGCGGCGGATTTCTGACGTTCCTGCGCCAATTTCCATCAGCTTCGCATCGCGCAAATACCGACCCGTTGGATAGTCATTAATATAGCCATTTCCGCCCAGCATCTGGATCGCGTCCAGCGCAACCTGTGTCGCGCGCTCGGCTGCATATAAAATACAGCCCGCCGCATCTTTGCGCGTGGTCTCACCGCGGTCACAAGCCGCGGCCACAGCATAGGAATAGGACCGCGCTGTGGAGAGTGACACATACATATCGGCCAGTTTACCTTGCATCAGCTGGAACTCGCCAATGGCTTTGCCGAATTGCTTGCGTTCATGGATATAAGGCAGGACTGTATCAAGACAGGCCTGCATGATTCCGGTAGAGACAGCAGACAGAACGACGCGTTCATAGTCGAGGCCGGACATCAGGATTTTTGCACCGTCACCAATCTCGCCGACGATATTCTCTTCCGGGACAAAGCAATCCTCAAAGACCAACTCGCACGTGTCGGAGCCGCGCATCCCTAATTTGTCGAGCTTTTGGGCGGTTGAAAAACCTTCGAAATCTTTCTGTATCAAAAAGGCGGAGACCGATTTGCTGCCCGCATCGGGATCGGTTTTGGCATAGACCAAAAGCGTATCTGCCGTCGGGGCATTTGTAATCCACATCTTATTCCCGTTCAGCAGGTAGCCGCCCTGCGCCGTTTCGGCCTTTAACCGCATGGACATGACGTCAGAGCCCGCGCCGGGTTCACTCATGGCGAGGCTGCCGAGGTGTTCACCGCTAATTAATTTAGGTAGATACTTTGCTTTTTGCTCGGCATTGCCCCAGCGCTGGATTTGATTGATGCAGAGATTGGAATGCGCGCCGTAAGACAGGCCAACGGAAGCACTCGCGCGGGAGACTTCCTCAATTGCGATGGTGTGTTCCAGATAGCCAAGGCCTAACCCGCCGTCTTCTTCAGATACCGTTATGCCATGCATGCCCAGCGCGCCCATTTTTTCCCAAAGGTGACGCGGGAATTTATTTGTCGCGTCGACCTCATCCGCAATCGGCATCAACTCGGCTTGGCAAAATTGATAAACTGTCTCCCGGATCATCTCGGTGGTCTCGGAATGTCCGAATTGGAGGGTAGGGTAGGGTGTGGTTGTCATGATAAAAGTCCTTTTCACATCTGAAACCGCCAGCGGTTTCAGCGCTCTATTGCAATCGATTATTTATCGATTGCGGTCATTTCGCGTCTTCCAAACGCACCAGCAAAGCACCGTCTGTCACCAGCTCGCCAACCTCAGCACCAATCTCCGCCACAACGCCGTCACGCGGTGCGGTCAGGGTTTGTTCCATCTTCATGGCTTCCATCACGACGAGTGCTTCGCCTTCGGAGACGCTGTCACCAGCCGCACAATTCAACGCGATGATTTTACCGGGCAT
>CAYZGF010000054.1:0-11721 GCA_964477595.1 uncultured Algimonas sp. | reverse complement strand
CCACCAAGCAGGACGCCTCGACCTCCGCCGAGCTTTTGTAAAGCCGTTGCACCAACCTGAGTCGCCAGACGACCCGCAACTTGACTCATAGGCTTAAGAAGCGGCAGCTCGCCACTCTCATCCGTGACAGTTTCATAAGCGATACAGACCGCACCCGAAGCGATTAGGTCTTTGGTCTGGTCGGGGTCTGGCGCGAGATGAAGATAGGTATACAGAATTTGACCGGGTCGCAGCATTGCCCGTTCAACGGCTTGAGGTTCTTTGACTTTTACGATCATGTCGCAAGTCTCGAAAATTTCTGCTGCCGTTGCTTTTATTGTCGCACCAGCGTCAACATAATCCGAATCTAATGCGCCGATACCGGCTCCGGCCAAGGTCTCAACCCAAACCTCCTGTCCGTCAGCGACTAATTCAGACACTGACTCCGGGGTTAAACCGACCCTATATTCCTGTGATTTGATTTCTTTTGGGACGCCAATACGCATAAAACTCTCCTTCTGCTCTATCTTCCAATTAAGCCATTTCATTCGGGATTATTTTCAAATTCATCTTTACTAAATGACATTTTTTAAGATAATTTATCAAATAATACTCTTTTGTTCGGACAAATTATGAAAATATCTGATATTGACCGTAAAATTCTTCATGAACTTCAAACGAATTGCCGTCAGAGTTCGTCTTCGATCGGCGAGAAAATCGGCCTATCCCCATCCGCCTGCCATCGTCGTATAGGTTTACTGGAAGAGCGCGGCCTGATTGAACGTTATGCCGCACGACTAAACGGCGAAAAGCTTGGTTTCGCTATGACCTTCTATGTTGAAGTCACGCTAGAAGGACAAAGCGAAGCCATCTTATCTTCTTTTGAAAAAGCAGCTTTGGCGCGTCCTGAGGTCTTGGAATGCCACCTCATGACCGGACAGGCTGATTACCTCATAAAAGTCGCAGCACCGGACACCGCTGATTATGAACGAATTTACCGTCGTACAATCGCGGCTTTGCCGCATGTCAGTCGGATTCAATCGAGCCTTGTTATGAAAACGGTCAAACGCTGGACGGGTTATCCTGCCCTTTAGCTCATTCGCCAGACTCAAACTGAGTGGCCATTTTTTAACCTCTGAGAATACAGATTTTGGCGCAATTCGCATGGACCACAGCTTCTTGCTCGGCTATGGCGAACTTTCTAGTCATCCGAGTGCGCATGAGGAAATTTTGCCTAAATCATTCCGCAAACAAAATTGGATGAAATCCACCGCATCATCTGTCCTTATCGCCTTAGCGGGACTGTCTACGCCTGCTTATGCGCAATTTGGTCCGGTTCAACAATCTGACCAAGACTTAAAGCTTGCGGAAGACAGCCCGTTTAGAGATCCGGACATCATCTATTTGGAAGCCGATACGCTGACAAATGACGAAGCCACAAAGATTTTAACGGCGGAAGGCCAAGTCGATGGTCGCTATCAGGACCGGACTTTGAGAGCAGATCGCGTGGTCTATAACCTTAATACGGGGCAAGTTATTGCCAGTGGTAATGTCGTTTTAGTACAAGCGGATGGCAGCTCACAATATGCGGACAAGCTTGAACTCTCGAATGAATTAGAAGCCGGCACCGCGACAGATTTTGTGGCACGTTTACCGGACGGCGGAGTCACTGCAGCTCGATTTGTTGCCAGGGGAGAGAATGGCGAAGTTGAACTTTACAATGCTTATTACACAGCATGTGAGGTTTGCGAAGAAAAGCCTACGCCGAGCTGGCGCATAAAAGCCAGACAAGTCACACAAGATAAAGACTCGCGCACGGTTCAATATCGTGATGCGACGTTTGAGCTCTTCGGTATTCCTATATTTTACACGCCTTACCTTGCCCATCCTGATCCAAGCGCAGAACGCGCAAGCGGCATATTGGCACCATTTATAGGACTGTCGAATTCCACCGGGTTGAACGCACGCGTGCCATATTACTGGGCGATTGATGATTATACTGAAGCCACCATTACGCCCCGAATATATTCCAAGGTTAATCCATTGTTGGAATATGAGGTTGCCAGGCAATTCCATACCGGACGCATCGAACTGGATGGCAGTCTAACATATGGCAGCATATTCGATAGGAACGGAAACGCCTTTGATGACGCTTCCGCCTTCTCTGATCCCGATAATGCACCGGTTGGCCGCAAAGCCAGGGCTCACTTCAATGCAAAGGGATTATTTGCGCCAACAAATTTCTGGACCTATGGGTTTGGACTTCAATATACGTCTGACGATAACTACCTCACCCGATATAGCCTAAGCGAACAACGCGAAACACAGGGCCTTTATGAAGGTGAAAGCCGACGCAATACATCACAGGCTTTCATTGTCGGCCAAGACGATTCCACACGTCTCACCTTATCCTCCGTTGCCTTTCAAGATCGGCGTGATCGAATCATCGCCCTAGGAGACGGGCAATTTAGCTTCTCTGAAACCGATGATGGAACCTTGCCGATTATCGCGCCCCGTCTCGAACTAGAGCATTATTTATCAGATCCGGTGCTGAACGGCCGCATTAAAGCGAGCGGCAATCTAACCGTTCTAACGCGGGATACAGGATCAGATTATACACGCGCCACAGCCGGATTGGATTACAGCAAAACATGGATCGCCCCGGGCGGAATAGAGGTTAAGCCTTTCGGCAACATTCGGACTGATTACTATGATATTCAGCCCGACCAAGATCTTTCTCCTACAGCGGAAAGCAATTCATTTAATAGGACTTTAGGCCAAGTCGGTGTCGACATCAGATACCCCTTCCTGAAAGCTGGACAATCCGTGACTTGGGTGTTGGAGCCCAGAGTTCAGGTCACTCAAAGCTTTGGTGACGCCAAATTGGATGAGTTTACGGACAGCGGAGCAGCAGACCTAATCCTGACGGAAGACGCAGGAAATGCCGACTTGACCGCAGCTCTGCTATGGCAATCAAACAAATCGTCAGGTTTTGATTTTTGGCAAGAAGGTACGCGCATAGATGTCGGCGGTAGCCTTTCCGCAGACTGGGGAAAAAGAAGCTCTGCGAGCCTGTTTATTGGACAATCATTCGCTTCCGGCGGCGACGGACAGGCTATTGACGGTCTGTCGAGTGAGGATGGTGGTTTTCTGCTTGGTTCAGGTCTTGAAGGTGATCAATCTGATATCGTTGGTGAGGCTTCTGTCAATTTGGGCCGCGTATTCAGAAGCCAAACCAAGGTTCGATATAATGAAGACTCAAAGGAGCTAACGCGTATCGATTCCTCCGCACTCTTAAGATCTAAATGGGTTGAGGCCGGCGCACGATACTTCAAACTTAACAGTGCAAGCCGCCAACTGGTTGATACGATCGATGCCCCACCGGAAGAATTGACAGGCACTGTACGTTTGAATTTCACGAAAAACTGGAGTGCCAGCTACGCAGCCACGCGCGATCTCGATCTTGACACGACCCGTCGGCAATCATTTGGCCTGCGTTTCCGAGACGACTGCACCCTCATTGAGCTTCTCTATACCGAAAATCGCTTCAACAATGATGCGATCTTGGATAATTCAGGTTTAGGAATTAGGATTTCTCTACTCACGCTGGGTGACTTCGGCGACTAACCCACGAAGCTTTTCTCAACGACAAATTCAGCGGGTTGGGAGTTCGCCCCCTCTTTGAGGCCAAACGTTTCAACGAGAGCTGCTGTATCATCAATCATAGCCTTTGACCCACAAATCATCACACGATCTGTTTCAGGGTCAAGAGCGGGCGTTCCCGCCTCCTCAAAAAGTTTGCCACTTTCTATAAGGCTCGTAATTCGTCCCTTTAGCGGGTGGTCTTCACGCGTCAGGGACGTGATTAGCTTCAAACGTGACGTTCCGTCCTCACGAACCACCATTTCTCCGACAAGCGGATCATTGATCAAATCACTGACCAAACGCTGAGAATACTCCAATTCGCCCGCCTCACGACACGTATGGGTCACGATAACCTCATCATAACGCTCATAGGTTTCAGGATCGCGGACCAATGAAGCGAAAGGCGCGAACCCTGTTCCGGTCGAAAACATCCAAAGGCGTTTGCCAGGCAGTAAAGCGTCCAGCACCAGCGTACCCACAGGCTTCCGACCAAGCAACACGGTATCACCCGTTTCAATTTTTTGAAGACGTGAAGTCAGAGGACCGTCCTCTACTTTAATCGAATAAAACTCCAATTTGTCATCCCAAGCGGGGGACGCGACAGAATAAGCGCGCATAACAGGGCGTTTTTGATCTTCAGTCTTCGGCAAGCCGATCATGATAAACTCGCCCGTGCGAAACCGAAATGATGGCGGGCGCGTGATAGAAAACGCAAAAAGACGATCTGTGAAGTGTTCAACCGAGAGGACTTTTTCTTCAGTAGGGGCATTAGACATGGTGGAGATTCCATCCTGATATAATATTTCGCGCGCCCAATAGACGGACACGTGTTGTGTTGCAACATACTATATAGTGAACCATTCGTTCTTTATAAAGAACACACGAGGATGTGATGCAATTAGATTGAATCGAGCGTTATCAAGTTGAACCTATCTCCTGAGAGTTTAAACAGACGCCATGTTCGGTTTGAATACAAAGACTGATTTCCCCACCTCAGCGAAAGAGGACTGGATCACGCTTGTGGAGAAAGGCCTTCGCGGCGCCGATCTAGACTCCCTCAACCGAAAAACAGAGGATGAAATCAGTCGCGGGCCGTTGATGCGTGCAGCAGACATGCCGACGACGCTCGGTTTGCTGGGTCGGACAGATTTACCTCTGCTGGAAGGACGGAGTTGGCACATAGCGGCGCCCGTACGAGATCCAGATCCAAGACATGCTAACACGCAATTGCTCGAGGATCTGAAAGGCGGCGCAAGTGCTGTTAGATTTGAAGAAGGAGTCGTCTTGGACTCTCGCAGCAACCTCAAACGTTTGCTTGAAGGTGTGTATACTGACCTCGTCCCAATCCAATTCTCGCATGATGTATTGACCGATGAAACTTTCGATCAATTGCAAAGTCTGGACAACCTTAAAACAGCAATACTCTGGGCCGGACTAGATCCCATTGAAAACACCGACCTAATCGCAAACGCGTTAGAGACGGCCCCTAAAAATTGGCGTCTAATGGGACTAACTCCGGCAAAAACCCATGAAGCAGGCGGAACAGATGTTCAGGAACTTTCAGCTCTAGCAGCCTCTTTAGCAGAGGCTATGCGCACATACGGGGCTGCTAATGTTTGCGCACAATTAGTCATTGAACTCGCGGCAGACCGGGACATGCATTTGACGATCGCAAAATTCCGCGCGGCGAGGCGTATCGTTAGACGCATTGCGGAGGCGTTTAGCGCAGATGGTGCCCGCATCCCGATTTGTGCTGTCACCTCATTACGCATGATGCAAACGGAAGATGCTTGGACCAATCTCTTACGGGTTATGAGTGCCGGGACGGGCGCAGTCATTGGCGGGGCAGACGTGGTAACAACCAGACCCTTCACGGATGGCTTAGGCCAAGCGACGCCATTCGCACATCGCATCGCGCGCAATATGCAACTCATGATGATGGAAGAAAGTCATCTCGGACACGTATATGATGCAGCTCATGGCAGTTACTGGCACGAAGACATGACAGATCAACTGGCCCAAAAAGCGTGGCAAACCTTCCAGAAAATTGAAGCTGCAGGCGGTTGGTCCAATTATAAAAACAGCGGGCAACTCCAAGCTGAACTGGAAAGCTCCAGAGCCGCGCGAGAGAGACAAAACGACCCGATCCTCGGCGTAACCCTTCATCCAGTGCGGAATGTCAAAGCCCCTGAGGTCAGGTCATGAGCGCACCTGATTTTACAAAACTTGGGCTTGGTGCGCCTCTCTCCGACGCAGCTTCACAAAAGTCTGACTGGGCCGCCCCAGAAGGTATCAACATAAAACCAACCTATGGTCCGGGCGATGTTTCAGACCTCCCCTTCACGGATGGGTTTCCCGGTTTTGCGCCCTATATTCGCGGCCCTTACCCCACAATGTATGTCCAACGACCTTGGACTATTCGTCAATATGCAGGATTTTCAACAGCAGAAGACTCCAACGCATTTTACCGCCGAAATCTGGCGGCGGGTCAAAAAGGACTATCAGTCGCATTCGATCTCGCAACCCATCGTGGATATGATTCTGATCACCCCCGTGTACCCGGCGACGTCGGCATGGCAGGTGTCGCGATCGACAGCATATATGACATGCGCATTTTATTTGACCAAATCCCACTGGATAAGATGAGCGTCTCAATGACAATGAACGGCGCGGTTCTTCCAATTCTCGCCCTGTATATTGCCGCAGCGGAAGAGCAAGGCGTTGACCAAAGCCAGCTCGCCGGAACTATTCAGAATGATATTCTGAAAGAGTTTATGGTGCGCAACACCTATATTTATCCGCCCAAGCCGAGCATGCGGATCATTTCTGACATCTTTGCCCATACCAGTCAGCACATGCCAAAGTTCAATTCGATCTCGATCTCGGGCTACCATATGCAAGAAGCCGGCGCGTCTGCTGATATCGAGCTCGGCTACACGCTTGCAGATGGTTTGGAATATGTTCGGACGGGAATTGCGGCCGGAATGGATATTGATAGCTTCGCCCCAAGGCTTAGCTTTTTCTGGGCCGTCGGCATGAACTACTTCATGGAAGTCGCAAAACTCCGCGCGGCACGATTGCTATGGGCGCAATTGATTGGTGCTTTTGATCCGAAAAATCCAAAATCAAATATGCTTCGAACCCATTGCCAAACATCAGGCTGGTCCCTGACGGCTCAAGATGTTTTCAACAATGTCGGTCGCACCCATATTGAGGCAATGGCGGCTGTTGATGGCGGGACGCAGTCTTTACATACAAACTCCTTGGATGAAGCCCTCGCCCTACCTACAGACTTCTCGGCCCGTATCGCCCGAAACACGCAAATATTCTTGCAAACCGAAGGGCAGCATGCATCCCAAATCGACCCCTGGGGTGGCAGTTATTATGTCGAGCGATTGACCCATGATCTAGCGGCACGCGCCATGACCCATATTCGCGAAGTTGAGGAGCTGGGCGGAATGGCTGCCGCGATTGAAGCGGGAATTCCTAAACTCCGTATCGAAGAGTCTGCCGCCCGCATTCAGGCGAGAATTGACAGCGGTGCGCAAACGGTTGTTGGCGTGAACAAATATCTATCGGATGAAAAAGACGACATACCGATTTTAAAGGTCGATAACGCTGCGGTTAGGCAAGGTCAGATTGCGCGATTAAACAAGCTTCGGGCAGACCGCGACACTCAGGTTACGATGGATGCGCTCGACGCTTTAACAAAATGTGCAGGCTCCGGCGACGGAAACTTACTCGCTTTGGCCGTTGACGCCGCCCGCAAGAAAGCGACCGTGGGTGAGATTTCGGATGCATTGGAAAAAGTCTATGGGCGCTTCACCGCAAAACCTGCCGGAGTCACGGGTGTCTATTCCAGTGCATATGACCCTGAGAACCCGAGCTTCAAAACGGCCAAATCGCGCATTGACGCCTTTACCGAATTAGAGGGCCGAAAGCCAAAAATCTTGATCGCGAAAATGGGGCAAGACGGTCATGATCGTGGCCAGAAAGTTGTCGCCACGGCCTTCTCTGATATTGGGTTTGATGTCGTCATTGGCCCCTTATTCCAAACCCCTGAAGAAGCCGCTGATTTGGGTATTAAATCCCAAGTGGATGTTATCGCGGCAAGTTCTCTCGCTGCAGGTCACCTATCCTTAGTTCCCTCTCTTCGCGATGCCCTCAAGGATAAAGCCCGCGAAGACATCCTGATTATCGTTGGCGGAGTCATACCACCTGAAGACGTTGAGACTTTGAAAAACATGGGCGCGAAAGCTGTCTTTCCGCCGGGAACGAATATCCCTGATGCCGTACTGGAAGTCTTAGATGTTGTGAATACACGCTTGAGTCAGGGCAGCTAATTATGGTCTTAGCGGTCTAATGAACCCGAAGATTTATCTCGCTCGTGTCGCTTCCGTCGCCGAAAGAATTTTCGATGCGGTTAAGCCTAAGCGCGAATATGGTGACATCGAAATTGATCCTTATTTCGGACATGCAACACCGGGTAATATTGTGCTTCGGGGCCGGGTCCTAACACGCCGCGCAATTGAGGCTGTTGAAGAGCTGGAGGAAGACCCAACCCTTTGGACTAATTTCAAGTCCATGATTGCCCTGTTCAATACACGTGAAATGTCCGACATTCAGATTACTTGCGGCGCAACTCAGACCTTGAGCGATGAAGAAGGCTATTTCGAAATCATCCTTCCCCGACCCTCAAACCAATCCGGCTGGAGCACACATGAAGTCCGTTTCGGCCAAGAGGGTGAGAGCGTTCAATTAACGGCGCTATTGCCCTCTCCTGGGGCTCAATTTGGCATCATCTCCGATATTGATGACACGCTGATCAAAACGGACGCTTGGAGCCTTAGTCGAAATCTTTGGAATTCCTTGACGGGGAACGCACAGTCCAGACATGTTTTTCCGGACGGCGTTGATTTAATTTCCCAACTCCATGCAGATGTGAATCCCGTTTATTATGTCAGTTCTTCCCCTTGGAATTTACACGGTTTTTTAAGCGAGATTTTCGAGCGAGCGGGACTGATCCGAGGACCGAAATTCCTGCGCGATCTTGGTATCTCTGATCGGAAATTTATCACCGGCAAACATGGCGAGCATAAAGGCGATGCGATCGATCAAATTCTGGCCGCGAACCCTGATTTACCTTTTATCCTGATGGGCGATACGGGACAGCATGACGCGCATGTTTATTATGATGCCATTCAACGTCACCCCGGCCGCATTCTAAAAATTATTTTACGCGCGCCCAATCCGAAACTTTCTAAATCCAATCAACATTGGATCGGTAAAATCAAGGACACGCAAACACCGATTTTCATTGGTGAAGATTACCTGTCTCTATTGGAGCCGAAAGCCTAGCTGGCGTTCACCAAGGCCATGAACTCCGCGCGCGTTTCGGCTTGGCGGAACTGACCGTCCAAAGCTGAAGAAATCATCCTATGAGGCGTTCGGATACCCCGCATTGTCATGCAGAGATGTTCGCCCTTGGCCATTACCGCCACATTATCAGTCTCTAAGTATTTTTTTAGATCGTCCGAAATATCGGCGACAAGCTTTTCCTGCAAGGACAATGCATGGGCATTTTTATGGGCAATGCGGGCAAATTTGGACAAGCCCAACACCTTATCCTCGGCGATATAGGCGACTGAGACATCGCACCAAAATGGCAACATGTGATGTTCGCACATCGACCAAACCCGCATGCCCGTCACAGCGACCATTTGGTCATGTCGCACGGAAGAGAATGTCGTATTTAATTTCCCCGGATCATATTCAATAAATTCACGCCAGAAATTCGCTATTCGACGCGGCGTTTCCAAGAGGCCCTCTCGATCAGGATCTTCCCCCAAAGCTATGAGCATCTCGCGGACGAGCTCTTTCAACCGCGCATGGTCGACTTTTTTAGGCTTGAGGTGCTGTTCTGGCATAAATTCGATCCTTCATGGACGACGCTATGGTGCGCTGTCCTAAGTCTTTACGTCGCGGAAGGCATGTTCGATTGCACGACGCGACGTATCATCTCGACACGTTTCCGATTTACGCCCCTGTCAGAATAGCCAACGCGGCTGCCAGAGCGAATTTGACAGACATCACCGTCCTGTCGGACCTCCACATCATCAACGAATTTGAAAATTTTGCTCATATAGGTGGCTGACAGATATTCATCGGATCGAGAGGTTATAGTGCCACCCGTGGCCTCAATCGCGTCCGCCACATCGGCAAGCTTTGCTTTAATTGGATCGACAGCCCGTTCAGACTGCGTGTCGGCTTCGGAACAAACCGTATTCGGCTTACTGCCGGGCTCTTTTAGGCGGCCATCTCTAAGACCGGGTGCTTCACCTTTTTGGCTGATAATCCCAAGTAGAACAAACAAAGCTAAAAGCCCCCCGATAATATATAAGCCAATCATGCGATGTCCTTTTCCATGACCTGTTCAATATAGTCATCATACCAAGTCGGGCCGGTCAAGGATTGGAAAAATCCATTATGGCCACCATGCGGATGAATAATACGCTTGGCCCGGTGATTCAGCTTGAGGTTAAGTAAGTTCTCAACCGGAATCATTCCGTCATCCGCCGCTGTAATCAGCGATATGGGAACCGGACAATTTTCCAGATCACGTTTATCGACACGGTAAGAATCAAAATAGGATTTCATGTTCGGAAAATCCGAATAGGCCGGAAGCAGTTTTTCCGTAATCCCCAATACGGTTCGCTGGGAGAGGATCGTCTTAAAATCATAAAGATGCGGATAGAGCTTTTGCTTTTTTCGCAAGGACCGCGTCCATTTTTTGAGGAAATAATGCTGATAGAGCGGGTTCAAATCCACAAGTGGCGCGGCACCCCATGGATCAATGACCGGGCTGATCGCAAAAATATGCTGTAAATTCTGAATGGATAAATCCCGTAAAGAGCGGGCGATGCGCAGCGCGAAATTCCCCCCCAGAGAAAAGCCGACGATATAAACAGGCGCACCGTCGGCGCGTTTGGCGGCTTGTTTCACGGCGTCGAAAACTTCGTTGAACAAGGTCGAGTAAAACAGGCCTTCATTCAAATCATGACTGTCCCCGTGATCGCGGTAATTCAGCCGAAATACAGAGGCCCCGCGCTGATACATCCGACGTCCGGCCGTCACGACATATGTGCTGTCTTGCGACCCTTCCCAACCGTGCAGGAAAATGACGAGCGCTTTATTCTCCGGATGGCGCGAGTAATTCCCCTTCAGCCTTACACCGTCCTCGCATTCCAGAACCAAATCCTCACCGGCCTCGACCATTGGATTGGGTCCGCGCTTGCGGAATTTCAAACTGGCCAGAATCGTTTGCACCATGTGGTGGCGCATCAGGAAAGGCGGACGGAACGGCTTCACCCCAATCGGAAGAGGCGGAACTATCGGCGTCTCAGTATGTGCGGCAAGGGCAGTCATGATTATCGGCTATCTGAATCAAAAGAAGCGGCCGTGCAAGGCACAGACCGCTTCTTTCAATATTTAACCGTTAGAAATCCAACAATTGTTAGAGATCGTTGAGATATGCCCCAAAGTGTGTGTTCTCAGACGCCTTCAAACCCAACGCATCGACTTCGTTCTTAATCGCGAGCGGGTCTTCACCGCGCAAGACGATCGAAATCTTCTTTTTGCCGTCAACATCAACCGACTCGATTTCAACCGACACAGAATTCCGCTCATAATGACGACGATTTACATTAGCTTCGTAGTAACGAGACTTCTTGGACAGCGCGTCTGTCAGGCTTTCAGCATCCGCAACAGAAGAGCATGATCCACGGAATTTCGGGACATATGTTCCGATGATAGAGGCCGTTGTCCGCTTCATTGGGAATGTTGTTTTAACGCTGCGTTCCCATTGCTCCAACGGACCATCTGCGGAAATCATTGTGTGAACTTCCAGCGTTTCATTGTCGCAAAGTGTGGTGATCGTATTCGACCGACCGGGCAAAAGGAAATAGCGATCTGTGTGGTCGCTGTCGCCATGTTCGGAGAAGTCTTTCTCAATCACTTGGACAATATCGTCTAATTCAGAATTATCGTCAAAAAAGCCGCGCCATTGGTAAAAACGGTCGGGACCATTGGCTGCATGAC
>CAYZGF010000053.1:0-11793 GCA_964477595.1 uncultured Algimonas sp. | reverse complement strand
AAAGGCGTCGTCGCGTGGGGCTTTCTGGCAATCGGTGCATTTCCTGTTTGCAGGAATTGCACGGGTCGGAAGGGCTCGAAAACATACACTTTAACGCTGGTTTGCACCAGAGCCTGACCACCCACGCGAACATCCCTTTTAATACCGAGACGAAAGAGAAAAAGAAACGGCAGACACTGAAAAGCAAGTCTAAATAAAGCTTCCTAGACACATCGCACCGTTGGATTTATCGCGGCGTCATGAAACTCTATGATTATCTCCCCTCTGGCAATTCTTATAAGGTCCGCTTATTGCTGTCTTATCTTGGTGTCGATTATACCCATGTGCCGATTGATATTCATAAGGGCGAAACGCTGACGCCCGAATATTTGGCTATGAATCCTGCGGGGCAAATCCCGCTTCTGCAATTGGGGGATGGCCGGACGCTGGCGGAAAGCAATGCGATCCTGATGTTCTTGGCAGAAGATACGCCTTATATTCCAATCAATAGCTTTGACCGCGCCAAAGCGTTGCAATGGATGTTTTGGGAACAATATCGTCACGAGCCGGCAATAGCCGTTGCGCGTTACATCTCGCATTACGCACCGGAACGCAAAGACGAACTCCCGAAATTGCAAGAAAAGGGGAAGGCCGCCTTATCCGTCATGGACGGACATTTACGGCGCTCTCCCTGGATGGTCGGGGCAGGACCGTCCATCGCGGATATAGCGCTTTACGCTTATACCCATGTTGCGGAAGAGGGTGGCTTTGACCTCTCAAGACATCCTCACGTGGAGGCTTGGTGCGCCCGAATGGCGGAACATCCGAGGCATATTTTAATCACAGATGTGCCCGCTTAGCGCCGCGCATCAAAGCGGTAGAGTTTGTCTTTTCGGGTCATGTGATAGCGCGTTGCCCCAGGCAGGGCGGCTTTGAAATCTGGGTGGTCCACATTTAATCCGCCCGTAAATGTGCCAAAACTCGGCAGGATGATGCGCTCATCACTGACTGCGAAACAAGGACCGCTTATCTTTCCCGTTTTGACGCTGACACGAATTTTTGGATGATAATGTCCGCAAAGATTGACGCCGCCTTCACCCGCATCATGCGGATGGTGGGGCATTAAAAATCCACCAATTTGCGCGTGATCTTCGCGCCGACCCCGCACGCAGTCCGGGATGTCCGGGTCATGATTGCCGAGGATCCAAATGAAGTCCTCAACGCGATCGACGATCTCATTGAGAAGGCGACAGTCTTCATCCGAAAAGCGTTGATCCGCGTCGATATCGTGAAAGCTATCTCCCAAAGCTAAGATGCGTTTCGGGCCATAGTCCTGCACCAATGTCGCCAATCGGTGAAGACTGTCCCGCGTATCATAAGTCGGTAGTGGCACATGACCATTCATCTGCAGGAAGCTGGCCTTCTCAAAATGCAAATCGGCGACACAGAGTGTATCTTGGTCCAGCAACATCAACCCTTTTCGGGCATCACAGGCCACGACACCCGCCCGGGTGCGTTCAATCAGAGCGGTCGATTTCAGGCTGGTTTGCAACATAATCCTTCACGGTTTCCAACAAGCCTTCGCCATAGCTGAGTGAGGCTTCCGCGGCTTGGGCGAGCATTGTATCTTTCGCCTCGCCATCCACCATTTCGCGGCTGACTTGAATCAATGCGGGGATAGACAGCGGACTCGCATGGGGCAAGATGCGGTACTGTATTTGACCCTGCATGTCAGCGAGCCAATGTCTGAGGCGTGGCAGATCGAGCAGCTCTCGCTCCGCTTCTTCGCGCGCAATTTGCAGCAAGATATGATCCGGCTCATATTTGTGGAGCACGTCATAAATCAGGTCCGTGGAGAAGGTGACAGCCTTCATGGACCTGTGCGCACCGGGCAAGCGCTGTTCGGTCAGGCCCGCAATTGTCGCGATTTTGCGAAAAGATTTTTTGACCATCGGCGCTTGAACAATCCAATCTTCAAACTCAGCGTCCAATATATCTTCGGTCAGTAGCGCCGCCATATTTTCTACGGGTTCCAGCGACGTAATCGCCAAGGCGTAATCCGTGATCACAAATGAAACCGGCTTTAACCGCGCGCTTTCCATCCGCCGCGTGAGCAATAGGCCGAGCGTATTATTGACCGGACGACCTTCGAAAGTGTGCAATACGGTCAGGAAGTTTCGACGGTCCCAAAATCCTTCCACGAGCAAACCGTTTTGTGGTGTGAGGCCGGAGAATTTTGCCTGCAGCTCCAACCAATCCTGAACGGTCTCAGGCAAGAACTGCCAATAGCTCTCATCCGATGTGAACCGCCTAACACCCTCTGCCAAATAAGTTGAAAGCGGCATGGCCCCACCGGCATAGGCCGGGACCTTGGGTCTTTGCTTGCGCGGAACAGGGCTGGCTTCCACCGCCATTTCGCGCACGCCGCGAAAACGCAGGACTTCACCCGCAAACATGAAAGTGTCACCCGGGACGAGCGGCATGACAAAGCGCTCTTCTATCTCGCCTATATTGCGGCCACGTTTGCTGGCCGCATTTGGGAATCGGCGGACTTTCAGTTTCGCATATTCGACGATGGTTCCGATGTTCATGCGGTGACGCCGCGCCTGTTGCGGGCTGGCAATTTTATAGCCGCGCGATGTTGGTTTCAGGCGATGGAAACGCTCATAGGTTTTCAGGGCGTAACCCCCATCGACGGCAAATTCGAGCAGAGCGTTGAAAGCTTCCCGCGTCACATGGCGATAGGGATAGGCGGACCTGATTTCGGCGAGCGCTTCGCGTTTTTTGATCGGACCTTGGCAGGCGCGATTGACCAGAAACTGTATGGCAACATCCATCGCGCCGGGACGGAACGGATCGCCGTCGCGATGGCCGTCTTCAATCGCTTCAATCGCAACGGCGCATTCTATAGCTTCCAGTGGGTTGCAGGGTACGAGCGTGGCTTTGGAAGGTTCATCCATGCGGTGATTGGAGCGGCCGATCCGTTGCAATAATCGCGACACGCCTTTGGGTGCGCCGATCTGCAGGATTTCATCCACGTCGCCCCAATCAATGCCCATTTCCAAGGCGGAAGTCGACACAACGGCCCGCATTAATCCGGATGCAATCGCGGCTTCTGTTTTCTGTCTGCGTTCCCGGGACAGGCTGCCGTGATAGAGGCCAATGGAGAGATTATCATCGTTGATTTGCCAGAGGGCTTGGAACATCAATTCGGCTTGCGCACGGGTGTTGACGAAGACGATGACCGAATTTGCGGAGCTGATGACCTCATAAATGTCACTCACGGCAAAGCGTGCATTATGCCCACCCAGTGGCATGCGCTTTTCATTCGGGACGAGAATATCGAGTTCGGGCGGCGTGTCGCCCACGACTTCGATTAGGTCAGCAGGTTGATCTGTCGGCCCCAGCCATTTTGCGGCCTCGGTCGGGCTGGCTATCGTTGCCGATAATCCGAACCGTACATGGTCCGGCGCGAGAGATTTCAGCCGCGCCATGGCAAGCGCCGTGAAGTCGCCGCGCTTCCCGGTTGAAAAGCTGTGCATCTCGTCAATTACAACGCATTTCAAATTCGCGAAATATTCGGGCGCATTGTCATAAGACAACAACAACATCAGACTTTCCGGCGTTGTCAGCAGGATGTCAGGCGGCGTTTTCTTTTGCTTGGCACGGATATGGGATTTTGTGTCACCCGTGCGCACGCCGACTTTGATCGGCAAGTCCATCTGCTCAATCGGCTTCATCAGATTGCGCTCAATATCATTCGTCAAAGCGCGTAGCGGAGAGATGTAGATCGTATGCAATTTGGCTGGCGCACCCACAGCTTTGTCATGCAAATCAATGAGAGAGGGGAGAAGCCCGGCGAGTGTCTTACCCCCGCCTGTTGGCGCTATCAGAAGCGTGTCACGCTTTTTGGAAAAGGCACCGACCATATCTGACTGATAGTCACGTAAGCTCCAGCCTTGGTCAGCGAACCAATCACGGAAAATGTGTGGAACCTGTCCACCCTTCAATCGCTTTTCTGTGGAGACCGTATCCAACATATGAGTAGTTACGTGCGGAGAGAGGATTAGTGACAGAGTTGACGACATCTAATCCCGAAAGCTGGATGGAGGTGCGGGAGGCAGGGCTCTATTGTGTGCCAGCCGACGCCTATATTGATCCCATCACGGATGCAGTTCCGCGCGCAATCATTACACATGGTCATGCGGATCACGCTCGGGCCGGGCACGGGCATGTCTGGGCCACAGCCGAGACCATCGCGATTATGAAGACGCGATATTATCTAAAAGATGAAACGGGCGAAACGCCATTGGCTTACGGGCAACGTCATGACCTGGGCAATGGAGTTACGCTTTGGTTTGCGAGTGCAGGACATATTCTGGGCTCTGCCCAAGCCGTGCTGGAATATGGCGGGAGGCGTGTAGTCGCAGCGGGCGATTTTAAACGCCATCCTGATCCAACTTGTGCGCCTTTTGAAGTGGTTCCTTGCGATGTATTCATCACGGAAGCGACTTTCGCGTTGCCTGTATTCCAGCATCCTCCGTTAGAGACCGAAGTTCAGAAATTGATGCGGTCAATGGAGACTTTGCCGAACCGGACGCATATTGTTGGCGTCTATGCGTTGGGGAAATGCCAGCGCGTAATGAAGACCTTGCGATTGGCTGGATATCAACATCCGTTTTACTTGCATGGAGCGCTCAAAAAACTGACAGAGCTTTACGAAGGCTATGGTCAAGATTTCGGCGCTTGGGAAATGGTCAGCGATATTCCGCGTAAAGATAAACACGTCTTCCAAGGCAAGATCGTCCTTTGCCCACCCGCCCAGATAAATGACCGCTGGTCACGACGTTTCGAAGATCCGCTGCCGACTGTCGCGAGTGGATGGATGCAAATCCGCGCCCGCGCCCGGCAAAAGCGGGCTGAAATGGCGCTGGTTGTCAGCGACCATGCCGATTGGGGTGATCTGATCCGAACCTGTAAAGAGACGAAAGCCCCAGATGTTTGGATCACCCATGGACGCGTCGAAGCGTTGGAATATGCGCTGCGAAAAGAGGGCATTAATGCGAAGGGGTTGAACCTCATCGGATTGGAAGAGGAGGGCGGTTCATAATGGAAGCCTTCGCCCAGCTTCTCGATGATCTTTATTTCACCAATTCAAATCTCGCCAAAGAAGCCATCCTCTCTAATTATCTTAGGTCCACAGCTGACCCGGACAGGGGGTGGACGTTGGCCGCGATTGCAGGAACGCTGTCCTTCGATCTATTCAAACGAAACCTGATCAAGACCCTGATGTCCGAACGTATGGATCCGTTCCTGTTTGATCTCTCTCGCCATTATGTCGGTGAAATGAGCGAGACGGTTGCGTTGGCATGGCCGCAATCACCCGAACCGGTTCGCCTTAATCGCTTGCCGGATTTACATGAAGTCATCACGGAATTTCAATCGCGCGACAAAGCGGGTATTCGCGCATATCTCATAACGCTGCTGGATAATATGACGCCCGCGCAGCGCTGGGCGCTATTAAAACTTGGTACACGGGGATTGCGTATCGGCATGTCCGCGCGGACGGTGAAGAAGACAATCGCCAATATGGCAGGCGTTGAGATCGGCGTGATTGAGGAGCTTTGGCACGGATTAGAGCCGCCTTATGAGAACCTTTTTGCGTGGATTGATGGCGAGGCAGAGATGCCGGACATCTCCCAAGTCTTGACTTATTCGCCCGTTATGCTCGCGCATCCGATTGATGAAGATAAAGATATGGCCCGTCTATCACCTGACACGCATCAGGCAGAATGGAAATGGGATGGTATTCGCGTCCAACTCGCCGCCATGAATGGCGAGGTCAAAATTTTCTCCCGCACGGGGGATGATGTCAGTCACAGTTTTCCGGATTTGGCGCTGGCCGCGGATTTCGAAGCCGTCTTGGACGGAGAACTCTTAGTGAAGCGCGGCGATGAAATCGGATCCTTTAACCAGCTTCAAAAACGGTTGGGCAAAAAGAAGCCCTCGAAGAAGCTGATGACAGACCTCCCGGCGCATCTTATGGCCTATGATATTTTGAGCCTGAATAAGCAGTCCTTGAAAGATAAAACTCTTACCGAGCGCAGAGATTTATTGGCCGATTTGATGGGGTCGCAAGACCCGAAGCGCTTCTCTTTATCCGAACCTTTGGAGTGGACAGATGTCGAGCATTTACGCAATTTGCGTGAAGAGGCGGCGCAATCCAATGGTTTGATCGAAGGTTTGATGATCAAGGACAAAGCCTCGACTTATATTGCGGGCCGTCCAAAACATGCGTGGTATAAATGGAAACGTGATCCGTTCTTGCTCGATGCCGTCCTGATGTATGCCCAACGCGGCACTGGGAAACGATCCAGCTTCTATTCCGATTACACATTTGGTCTCTGGGGTCCGGAGGGCAAATTGCTTCCCATCGGAAAAGCTTATTTTGGGTTCACGGATGAGGAATTGAAACTGCTCGACAAATGGATTCGAAATCACAAATTACAAAAATTCGGACCGGTTCAAGAGGTCACGAAAGAGCTAGTCTTCGAAGTCGCCTTTGACTCTGCTCACGAGAGTTCACGTCATAAATCCGGCTACGCCCTACGCTTTCCCCGCATTCACAGAATCAGGTGGGACAAACCTGCAGGGGAGGCGGACAAGATTGAAGCCGTCGCCGCGCTTGTCGGCAGGTAAGTTTCCGTTATGGTCGGCGCATGGGGAAACCGGATTGCAAAACACTGATCATCGGCGCTGGCTTTGGCGGCATCTGCATGGGTGTGCAGTTGAAAGAGCGTGGCGATGACGATTTTCTGATCGTCGAGAAGGCCGATGAAGTCGGCGGCACTTGGCGGGAGAATACTTATCCGGGGGCAGAATGCGATATCGCCAGCGCGCTCTATTCTTATTCTTTCGCGCCCAACCCCGCATGGGATTTCAAATGGGCGAAGCAAGCGCAAATCCATACCTATCAAAAGCAGATCGCCACGAATTACGGATTATATGATCATCTGAAATTTGGACGGACGGTTAAATCCGCGACGTTTCATCAAGGATTTTGGCGCACGGAATTCACGGATGGAGAAACGATCATCAGTAAGTTTTTAGTTTCCGCTATCGGACAACTCCACATTCCAAAAACGCCGGACATTAAAGGTGTGGAGGACTTTAAAGGTGTCAGCTTTCATTCCGCGCAATGGGATCATGGCTATGATTATAAGGGTAAGCGGATTGCCGTGATTGGAAACGCCGCCAGCGCTATTCAGCTCATCCCGGAGCTGGCAGAGGCCACTGACGATCTCACGATTTATCATCGCACGCCAAATTGGATTGTTCCGAAAAAAGACCGTGCCTATTGGGGGTTTGAAAAATGGCTGGGCAAACGCATCCCCGCACTTGGAAAGCTCTACCGATTTAATCTATTTGCGCAGGGCGAGTTTTTCCTGTGGCGGATTATCCAAGGCAAACCCATTGCGAGTTGGTTCGGGACGCAATGGGCGAAAGCCGGTTTGAGAAAACACATTAAAGACCCGGATTTACGCCAAAAGATGACACCCGATTACCCCATGGGCGCGCGGCGTGTTTTGCTCTCTGACAAAATATATCCTGCCCTTGCGAAAGAGACAGTTACAAATGTGACGGATGCGATTGAGAGCTTTTCGCCGGACGGCATTGTAACAAAAGACGGAACCGAACGGCAGCATGATCTGGTTGTCTATGCGACAGGATTCCATACCAATCCATTCCTGAAAGAGATTGATGTGACAGGCATAGGCGGACGCTTATTGCGGGAACATTGGGCGGAGGGCGCCAAAGCCTATATGGGCATCATGACGGCGGGCTTCCCAAACCTCTTTCTTCTCTATGGCCCCAGCACAAATACGGGGCACTCTTCGATCATCTATAAGCTGGAAAATCAGGTGGGATATATCCTTCAATTGATGGAGAAAGCGGCATCGCAGATTACGGTGAAAGCTGCTGCGGAAGACGAATTTGACGCAGAAATGCAGCGCCGTTTGAAAGACCTCGCTTGGTCAAAGGTGGAGGCGAGTTGGTATAAGGTCGGCGACCGCGTGCCCAATAATTGGCCGGGGAGTGCGCTGGAATATAAACGAAGAAACAAGACCCCCGACTGGAATCATTACGAGATGAGTTCATGACGACGCTCCGCTATAAATTAATTGAGACGGCTTTGAAGATAACCAAGGCTGATCGTATGATCGCGAAAACTATAGAAGGCGCGCCAAACCGTGTGGCAAAATTACCGGGCCGTCTGAAAAGTCGAAGTGAGCAGGTCGAAATTGACGGTCGGACGGTCTGGATTATTCACCCAAAATCGGGACCTGGTGAGCACGCCTATATTCACTTTCACGGCGGGGCTTACATTCTGGGCCTGATGTCCCTGCATTTCGGGTTGGCGGCGCAACTCAGCGATAGGGCAGGTGTGAGTGTGGTTCTGCCGGATTATCCCTTGGCTCCAAAATCCCAAGTCGAAGAGGTCACTGCATTCGCAAATCAAGTCTTTGACTATGCCGATGATCGCTGGGCATCGGTTAAAATTGGCGGCGGTAGCGCGGGCGGAAATCTGGCCATGGCATTGGCGCTCCACCGAAAAACTAAGGCACTCTTCCAACCCAAACATATCCTGCTCATGTCGCCTTGGGTGGATTTGGAAATGGCGCATCCAGCCAATGATGGACCCAGTGATGAAGTCTGTTTCTCCGACGCCACAGATTTGCGCCGTGCGGCTAAACTCTATGCGGGCGATATCGCCGTCACAGATCCGCGCGTGAGTCCAACCTTCGCAGATTTATCCGGCGTGGCGCCGATCTCCATTTTCACGGGAGATGTCGACCTGCTCCATACGGACATTCTTACATTTGCAGAGAAAGCGAGAGCTGCAGGCGTGTTATCCAAGCTCGCTATATTCGGAGAGATGGGTCACATTTTTATGCTCTATCCGACCCCCGATCGTGAAAGCGCATTGATCGAAATGGCCGATATTTTGCGGGCATAATTCATTTCTGCATTTTCCCATTCTTATATTTAACTTGAAACCCGGCGCGGAGTTGTCACAACTTCAATCAAAAGAATAAGACACGGGGAATAAGTTTATGACACTTCAGGCCTATGACTGGATAGAATATCACGCGGCAATGACGCCGAATAAGCGGGCGATGTTTGACCTCGCGAGTGGCCGCGATTTTTCATATTCTGAAATGAACGATCGCGTCGCGCGCGTTGCCGGAATGTTAAAAGACAAAGGCATTGAACCCGGTGACCGGGTCGCCTTTCTCTGTCTGAACACGACCGATGTGATGGAATTGGTATTTGGATGTTGGCGTGTCGGCGCGATTGCGCTCGCGCTGAATTTCCGGCTGACCCCGCCAGAGCTTGCGTTTATTTTAAATGATTCTGAGGCGAGCATGGTTCTGGTCGATGCGCCATTCGCGCCTTTGGCCGAACCGACAAAAGGCCTGACGAACGTTAAACATTGGGTCATGACGGATGGCGTTGGTGGTGAAAGCGAATATGAGCAGGGCCTCGCCGCAGCGACTCCAATTTACGACTTCCACCCACAAAGCTTGGAAGATCAATGTCTGCTCATGTATTCCTCCGGCACAACGGGCTCGCCCAAAGGCGTTATCATTACTCATGCCATGCTGGACTTCACGGCGTCATCAGCCATTCGCTTGGGGGAGACGGGGCCGAATGATGTGTCGCTCAATAATATGCCGCTCTTCCATATTGGTGGTCTGAATGTCACCGCCTTGCCATCCATCTGGATTGGCGGGACTTGCATCATCATGCGTATGTTCGATCCGGAAGCGACGATCAAAGCGATCTCAAATCCTGATTTTGGCATATCCGTCATGTTCTGTGTGCCGGCGGCCTATAATGCCATGAAGGCGCATCCGGCGATGGAAACAGCGGATTTCTCTCGGATTAATCTCGCCCTTTGCGGCGCAGAAACAGTGCCGGAAGCGCTTATTCATTGGTGGGGCGAACGCGGCATTATTATTCAAGAAGGCTATGGCATGACGGAAACGGCCGCTGCCGGAACCATGCTGCTCAAATCAGATATTCCCGATCGTATTGGCTGGGCGGGCCGTCCGCTCATGCATTCGCGGATCAAGATTGTCGATGAGGACGGCCAAGAAGTCCCGCGCGGCACGCCAGGCGAAATTTGGTTCAAAGGCCTCGCGATCACGCCGGGATATTGGCGTAACCCCGAAGCGAATGAAAAGAGCTTCACCGATGGATGGTTCCATTCCGGCGATATCGGCATCATGGATAAAGACGGCTATGTCTCGATCGAAGATCGCGTGAAAGACATGTATATTTCCGGCGGTGAGAATGTGTACCCCGCCGAAATCGAAGGCGCACTTTATGAAATGGACCAGATTGTCGAAGTCGCCGTGATTGGCGTCAAAGATGAACGTTGGGGCGAAACGGGCTGTGTCTGCGCAGTCGTGAAAGAGGGCGAAAGCCTCTGCATGGATGATGTCATGGGACATCTGCAAGGGCGCCTCGCCAAGTTTAAATTGCCGTCACATTTGCATCTGATCTCGGAATTGCCACGCGGCGGGACGGGGAAAGTGTTGAAGTTTGAATTGCGAAAGGCTGTGCCGGGGGAATTGGGTTTATAGAGCAAAAGACTATCTCCCCCTTTAGGGGGAGGTGGGCCGCGCAGCGGGTCGGTGGGGGAAGAATACCGATTCCACATTGGATAACTACCCCCTCTGTCTTCGAATGCGTCTCAGACATCTCCCCCTAAAGGGAGAGAAAAGCTTACATATTATTTTATTCCACCGGATGATGCTTGGCCAGAAACGCCAACACAGCCTCGGCTACCGCTTCCGGCTGTTCGGGCAGCAGGGCATGGCCTGCATTCTCTACCTCAACAATCTCAACCTCTTGCAGGCATTTATCCCGCAGGGCGTAAGCATTCTCAATCGGCGCGATACGGTCTTGCATGGGCTGGACAATCAACATCGGAACCCCGCCCGCACAATGCCAGCTATCAACGCCTGCGGAGGCCGCCACAGCTTTCCCTTGCGCAATCGCCGTCTTCGTATGCCACCCGCGCGTCCAATGATCAGGAATATCATTGCCCTCAGCAAAGAAAGCATAACGCACATCCTCCATACGGGATTTATGAGATTTCATCGGATTGAAAATATCTCGCAAAGATTGCTCGGCCTTGGGTTCCATTGGGACTTGCCCGCCTGCGGCGAGGAGGATGACGGCTTTGACGTTTTCAGGATTTTGGTGAGCAGCGTACCGGACGACGCGATTACCAAAGGCATGGCCTATCAGGACTGTTGGTTTGGAGTCCGAACCAAGTTCTAGAGGGCGAGAAAACCCAGCTAGAGATGGTCGTAAAAGAGGTTCTGAAAAACCGATTCCATGAGGCTGAACTGCAATTGTCGAGTATCCGGAATTTTTCAACTTATCGGTAAGCTCATTAAAGTCACTGGCTTCTCGTCCAGCGCTCGGAAAAAATTGAACGTTAGCAGAATTGCTGTCGTTGACGAATAATTCGTAGGTAGGAAGGTCGCTGTCTGTAGTGGCCACGAGTATTGAGTCATCAGCGACTGCTTCCCGCGCAGGTTCACTCGGGAATGGCGTTCGTGTGAAATAGAACCAAACAGAGAATAGCGCGAGGCCGCTTGACAAGCATAAGAACAAGCGCCGCATTTAATCTACCTAAAGCGGAACAGGACTATCGTGGAAAATCTTCCGCATCAGCGGGATAAAGCTCTCTAAACTATCCACCTCAAAATCCGGATCAAAGGCAGGAGCGTCCCA
>CAYZGF010000052.1:5440-11821 GCA_964477595.1 uncultured Algimonas sp. | reverse complement strand
TTCGACTGATTCTGGCTGAACGACGACTGTTTCAGAAACAGTCTCGTAAACCGGCGGAATGGCAACCAATTCTGTAGACGCTTCCTGAACAACGACAGTCTCTGTAACTGTGCGGAATGTGTTCGCGCCGGATGTGGCTCCGCCGCCGCGATAGGCATTAACGGCTGAGCGGGAGACGATGCGTCCGCCAGACGCAACGATGTTACCGGATCCGTCGAGGGAACCGATGCTTGATCCAGAGGCGTTGAAGACACGACCATCAGCCGCAACTGAATATGTTGTGCCGCCAATAGCGAGACGTGTGCGGGAAGACCCTGTGCCAATCAGTGTAAGGGGGTTAACTGCATTAGCGGCCAGAACACTTCCATTCGTCGCGACGATATTACCGGACGCGTCGACTGTGCCGATACGTGCGCCTGCGGCGTTCGTCACCGTTCTGGCAGAATCGATTGTGTAGGGTGTGCCGCCAATCGTGACTGTGACCGTACCACGGCCCGGAACGATGGATCCACCGCCTGCACCCGCAACGACAAGCTCATAGCTTTCTTCTTGGACAAGAACCCGCTCTGTTACGGTTTCGAGTTGAGCCGGGATTTTCTTAATTTCTTCACCGGCCTGACGCAGGACAACCTGCTCAGTCGATGTCTGGTACTGCGCCGGGACGATAACCCGTGCAAAACATTCACCCGGGAGCGGATTACCTGGCGGTAGCTCCTGAGCGATCGTGGGTGCGGCTAGTACCGCGGCCGATGCGGCCATCAAAAGAGTGCGTTTCATTTTAAGAAAACCCCCAAAGTCTTCAGTTATAGTCATTCGCGACATGCGAATACCTCCAAAAGCCCATTGCCCGTACTGACGGACGGAGGGCGTTAACTTCCTCTTAAACCTTGAGGAAGGTAATTCAATTGCTAATTGGTGTTACGCGAAAAGGTCGGAAGAAAGACGCCTCAGCGGCGTGTAACATCTCCTGATCTCCCCTCGTATCACCATAAGCTTCCTTTATTTTCACAGAATGTGGCGCAAATTGGTCAAAAATGCGGCGGACCTTATTTTGCCCCCATACATTATATCCCTCTAAGCCCCCTGTGATTCTCTCATTCACTATCTCTAGCTCTGTCGCCATGACGTGTTCTTTATGAATGCCAACTGAACCTGCCCATGATCGAAGATAAGGGCCGATTGAGGCGCTGCATATATATAATGACTCTGGTCCGCAATTTGGGTCGTTCAAAAGCGCCTTCACTCTATTGAGGGCTGCGGGCCGAATCAGACTTGGTATGATGTCTTCCGCAAAGCTCGTGGCTTTGGCCTCTACATCTGCAGCAGATTTTCCTGAAAAGAAGCGATTTATGACGGCTTTTTTAACAGCGTGGCGGTCTATGCGGCCGAGTTTGTAAGCGATGAAAGTCGGTAAGAGGCGGATGATATTCAGAAGCCATTTCGCGGTGCCTGCATAATATCTCAAAAACAGTGCAAATGTGTCGTGTGTCGTAATTGTGCCGTCGAAATCGAAGACGAAAATTTCGTGATCATTATCTGAAGTGGCGTTTGGCATTATGAGCGTCTTAAGCTCCGAGTCGCGTGTTTCAAGCCTGCATTCTCAGTGTGATTTCCAAAATGATAATCTTCCGGAAGCTGTGGACAAATGTGGCTGCGCATCGGGACTTGCGTCGAGGTAAGTCACACCGCAGAGAGGGCTTAAGAATCTTATTTTGCCATCCCTCGGATATTTTATGCGTCTCTCATACCTCTCGCAAGCCTCTGTAATTGCACTTATTTTTATGGCTGGGTGTAAGGCGCAAACCGATGTGGCGCCGACTATTGATGATGTGCCTTTCGCCCATATGGCGTCCGATCTGCCGGTTGATGCCGCGATTACATATGGCGAACTTTCAAATGGGCTTCGTTATGCCGTGCGAGAGAATGACACACCTACGAAGACCGCCACGCTTTTGATGCGCGTTGATACAGGATCAATCAACGAGACAGAAGAGACGCGAGGCCTTGCACATTTCCTCGAACATATGGCCTTTAACGGCTCTGAAAATATACCAGAAGGCGAGATGACGAAGCGTTTGGAGCGGTTTGGATTGGCCTTTGGTGCGGATACCAATGCGTCCACCGGTTTTAATGAGACGACTTATCAATTGGAACTTCCGGACGTCACTGAAGAAATGTTGAATGAGACCCTGGGCATTATGCGCGAGACGGCTGAACGTCTGACTTTGGACCCTGAAGCTATCGAGAAAGAGCGTGGGGTTATTCAGGCAGAACGGCGCGCGCGGTCTAACCCTGCCTTTAAGGCGTTTTTGGATCGATTGGATTTCTATGCCGGGCATACTGTTCTGCCGGACCGGCTCCCAATTGGGACGGAAGCGACAATTGATAGTGTAACGCCCGAACAGTTTCGCGATTTTTACAAGCGATATTATCGCCCTGAAAAAACCTTCGTCACACTTGTCGGAGATTTGAAACCTGAATTTGCGGTTCAGAAAATTGAAGAATATTTCGGCGATTGGCAGAATGGCGAGGATGTCGCAGCGGGCACAACGGTAGAGATCGACTCAACAGCCATTACAACACCGCGCGCACGCGTCTATTCCGATCCTGAAATCCAAACTTCGGTCAGTTTAGCGGTCTTAAAGGCCGTTGAAGACGAGATGGATAGTGTTGCGACCCGAAAAGAGTCACTGATCGAAGGACTCGGCAATCGCATTTTGAATCGCCGCCTCGGCAAAATGGCACGCTTGGAGGACTCAGCCTTCATTTCTGCCGGCGTAGGGCGCAGTAATTTCTTCGACGTCGCCGAAGTTTCGTCCCTTTCTGTGAATGCTCAACCGGAAAATTGGGATGCCGCCTTGGCTCAGGGGGAGCAAGCCCTGCGTCAGGCTTTGGAGTTTGGATTTACGCAGGCAGAACTGGATGAACAGCTCGCCAATATCGAAAATTCACTGCAAGTCGCCGTTCAAACATCGCCAACGCGCAGGACACCGCGTCTTGCCCGTCAAATTATGGGCGCATTTGGCAATGAGTCAGTCGTCACAACACCGCAAACCTCTTTAGATCGCTTTATTGCGAATAAGCCTGAGATCACGCTGGACGCTGTGACAGAGGCCTTCCGAGCAGGCTGGGATGGTTTGGACGCGGCGCCCCAACTCTATATGCAAAATTCCCTAACCCTAGAGGACGGGGAGGCGAAACTGGAAGCCGCTTATGCGGCCTCTAGAGCACTGCCTGTGGAAGCGCGTGAAGAAGAAGCCAAACTCACATTCGCATATGATGATTTCGGTGCCGCGGGACAGGTCACGGAACGCAGCCGCATTGAGGATCTGGATGCCACGCTTGTCGTTTTTGAAAATAATGTCCGCCTGAATATGAAGAAAACGGATTTTGAAGATAATGTTATCCGTCTTTCCGCGCGCATCGGGGCGGGGACATTATCAGCGCCAACCGATATCGCGCCGGGTTTTGAGACTTATGCGTCAAATATGTTGGCTCTATCCGGTCTTGGACAGCACAAGGTGGATGATATTTCGACACTAATGGCAGGCAAATCTGTTGGTGTTCGGCGTGGTTTAGGCGGAACAGTGACAACTCTTTCCGGATCGACGACGCCCGATGATCTTGCGCTGCAGCTGAAGCTCATGACAGCTTACGCAACTGATCCCGGCTATCGTCCGGAAGCCCAAGCGCAATATGATAAATATATCCGGTCTTGGTATCCGACATTGGACAGCACGCCGGGAGGTGTTGCGGGCCGCGATATTGGACGGATTTTACGGTCCGGTGACACACGCTGGGGGATTCCGTCTGAGGAAGCTCTTCTAGATGTGGATTTTGACCTCATCAAAAGCTGGATGGATGAAAATGTCCAAAACGGCGCGATAGAACTAACCGTCGTTGGTGATTTTGATGAAGACAAGCTGATAAATGCGGTCGCGGAGAGCTTTGGCGCTTTGCCGGAACGCCCGGCGACACCGTATCGTCCTGATCCATCTCTGACTTCGATCAAATTTCCGGACGGATCGTCAGAACCAATCACATTGCGGCATGCGGGTGATGCGGAAACAGCGCGTCTCTATGTCTATTGGCCTGCACCGGATGCGTCTGATTCAAAACGGTCAAGAGAAACACAAATGCTGTCCGATCTTTTCCAGCTGCGTTTGACGGAGGTTCTGCGCGAGGAGGAGGGAGCAACCTATTCGCCAGGCGTGTCGCGTGTCGGTTCACGCCTTTATCCCGATTATGGTTATATTGGCGCACAGCTTGAAGTGAGCCCGGACCGGATTGACCTGATGGCGGATAAAATCCGTGAGGTCGCAGCGGAATTCCAATCCGGCGACATTGATCCTGACGTGTTTGATCGGGCGATAAAGCCGACTTTAGAGAATTTGGAAACCAGTCTGGAGAGCAATGGTCTGTGGATGAGCGTTCTCAGTCAAGCGCAGACCGATCCGGAAGTCATAGCCCGTTTTCGGACACGGGATGAGGCGTATCAGAATATGACAGTGGAAGACTTGAAACCCATTGCCGCTGATGTGTTCACGCCGTCCGATTCTCTGGAAATTCAAATTTTACCTGAAAATCCGTAGCGGCCATAAGTCTGGCTTAGGCTTTGCAAAGGTTCGAAGTCCACTGAAAATAAACCATTTTTTATCATAGTATGTTATAAATTAGGGCTCTGTTAACCCTAATTTCTACCACCACGTCCCGTCTCGGCACAGTTTCGAAACTTGGCAAAGAGGCTGCACGTGTAACTCCATAAAGTCGTCGCACTGTCCCAGATTGGGCGCCGCGGCATAATTTGGAGTTGGATGATGAAACGGACCTTTAATCATACCGCAGCCCGTTACCGCAAAGAAACAGGCGGCAATGTCGCGATGATGTTCGCGATTTGCTTATTTTTTATTATCGGCCTGCTGGCTGTAGCTGTTGATCTGTCGAACGGATTTTCCGCAAAGCAGCGTTTACAGGACACGACGGATGCGATTGCGCTGCTGGCGGCCAAAGATAAATCTTTGGACACGCCCGCCAAGTTGGAGGCCGCGGCGCAGGCGCTATATGATGTGACATATCCCGGACAAAAGGGTGTCCGCATCGTGATTGAGGATATGCAGCGCAATGGAGATGAAGTCATTATCGTCTCAAAAAACAACATCGACACCTATTTTGGCGGTGTATTTAAGAAAGATGATTTGGATGTCAGCGTGACCTCTTCTGCTGTCTACGCAACGAAAGCGATGGATGTCGCCCTTGTGCTAGATACAACATATTCCATGAGCGAAAATAACAAGATTGGCGGTCTGAAAGTTGCGGCCAATAATCTGCTCACGACATTTGACGAATTGGACAATGAAAATCTACGTGTCTCTGTCGTACCTTTTGCGCAATATGTGAATGTGGGTTTGTCCCGCCGGAATGCCAATTGGTTGGACGTCCCTGCTGACTCGACAACACGCGGTGCGGAAGTCTGCCGGATGAAGCGCGACGTCATTTCTCGCTCTAATTGCCGTCGCATTCAAAAGACGTGCACAAATGACGGCGTCTCCTTTGATTGTTCTTACAACCAGTGTGATCTTCAATATGGTCCTGAATATGAAAGCTGTACAACGCCGGTCTCCCGTAAAACATGGAAAGGTTGCGTGGGTTCACGGACGGCTGGATATGACGAGCGTGTCGCTTATTCTGGCCGTAAGGTTCCGGGTCTTTTGAACACGAATTGTGGTAAAGAGCTGCAAACCCTCACAAACAATATGACAAAAGCGAAAAGCACAGTCTCTTCGATGACAGCCGCTTGGAATAATGGCGATACCTATATCCCATCCGGCGTGTTGTGGGGCTGGAGAACACTCGATGAGTCCATTCCACTCTCATCAACCGGATCCGGTGCTGTCTCTCAGCGTGAAAAAGTGATGATCGTCATGACAGACGGTAAAAATGAAGGCTCTAAAAATGGTAAAAAGCATAATGGGTCAAACCAGAATGCAGCCAACAACAAGACAGATGCGACATGTGAAGCCGCGAAACGTGATGGCGTCACGATCTACACGATTGCCTATGATGTGAATGACACCACGACAAAAAATATGCTCACACGCTGCGCCAGCAATAGCGCCAACTTCTTTGACGCGGCCAATGCCAGCGAATTGAACAAGGCCTTCCAAGCCATTGGCGATGCGCTGAACGAGCTGAGAATTTCAGCTTAAGCACTTACTGACCAAAACGAGAAAAGCCCCGCCGGTTGAGCGGGGCTTTTTTATTGTCTTTCAGTGGTTTGATCCTATGCCGTCTTACTGTTTGACGCCCAGTAACTGCATGTGAAAGAGAAGCGTACCCGTGGGACGAGGGGAACCTTCTTGATAGGCGCCATATGCGATATCG
>CAYZGF010000052.1:3328-5430 GCA_964477595.1 uncultured Algimonas sp. | reverse complement strand
CCAATCTTCGCTCCCCTGAAAGGGGGAGAAATTCTTTTGCACCTCAACCTATTGCTTGACGCCCAGTAATTGCATGTGAAAGAGAAGGGTGCCGGTGGGGCGGGGTGACCCTTCCTGATATGCACCATAGGCAATGTCCCCGGGGATATAGAGCACACGCGCTTCACAAACTTTCATATTCTCCAAGCTTTCATTCCAGCCTTTAATAAAACCATTCGCATTATGGGTCATCGTCTTATCGCGGTCGATAGAGCTGTCGAACACTTCCCCATCCGGGAAAAAGCCGTGATAATGCATTTCCACGCGTTGGCTACCCACAGGTGTCGCGCCTTTCTTCAAACCCTTTTGGACGACTTTATATTGAAGTCCGCTATCCGTCGTCACCACGCCTTTTCGTTCGCCATTTGCAGTATGATAGGCTGCAAAATCTTTGGTGGCTTCAATTTTTCCTGCATCAACATAATCCGCATTGGCGAGCCATTGGTCTTTCGGGCACTCATAAATCGCTTCAGCGGGGTCAACGGGACCATCATCGGCTGAACACGCGGCGAGTAGGGCAGCGGTTCCTATTAATAGATATTTTTTCATGTGATCTCCTGAATCGTTCAATCAATAATGCGTGGTTTAGCGTGCGAGTTCTTTCATCGCGGCTTCTAATCCTGTCAACGTCATTGGGAACATGCGGTCTTCGCCGATGATCTCCTGAATCATTTTGGTCGATTGGGAATAGGCCCAGTATTTTTCTTCCGTCGGATTAATCCAGACGAGGTGAGGGTAGATCTCGACGAGGCGTTGCAGCCACACCGCGCCCGGTTCTTCGTTCCAGTGCTCGACCGATCCGCCACGCATGGCAATTTCATAGGGGCTCATGGCCGCATCTCCGACCATAACGACGCGGTGGTCGCTGCCAAATTTGTGAAAGACGTCCCATGTCGGTGTAACTTCACTCATGCGGCGGACATTATCTTTCCAAACTTGCTCATACAGGCAGTTATGGAAATAGAAATATTCGAGCCTTTTAAACTCTGACCGCGCGGCGGAGAACAATTCCTCGACCTGTTTGATATGGCCATCCATGGACCCGCCAATATCGAAAAAGGCCATGACTTTGACAGCATTCCGACGCTCCGGGCGCATTTTGATGTCGAGCCAGCCCTGTTTGGCTGTGCCTTTGATCGTGCCTGCCAGGTCCAGCTCATCCGCTGCACCGTCGCGCGCAAATTTACGCAAGCGGCGCAGGGCGACCTTGATATTGCGCGTGCCGATTTCCTTATCACCGTCGAGGTTTTTAAAGACGCGTTTATCCCAAACTTTGACAGCTTTCCCGTGACGGCCTTCTTTTTGACCGATGCGAACGCCTTCGGGATTGTAGCCATAAGCGCCAAAGGGCGACCGACCCGCCGTTCCGATATTTTTATTGCCGCCTTCATGGCGCTTATCTTGATTGTCGAGACGCTCTTTGAGGGCTTCCATGATCTTATCGAAATCACCGAGAGCTTCGATCTCCGCCATCTCTTCTTCTGACAAATGCAGTTCTGCCATTTTCTTCAACCAATCGGCCGGAATAGAGGCATCTTCGGTCCCAAATATATCGCCGAGATAGTCTACCCCTCTAAAAACATGACTAAAGACCTGATCGAATTTGTCCAAGTCGCGTTCGTCTTTGACGAGGGCTGTACGGGATAAATAGTAGAACCCATCCAAGCTCTCATTCGGTACGTCTTTTTCAACGCCCTCCAGCAGCGTCAGATATTCCCGAATAGAAACGGGAACACGTGCACGGCGCAGTTCTGAGAAGAAGTGGTGAAACATGAGAAGGTGTTTAGCAGGTTTCAGCAAGAACGAAAGAAGACTCCTCCACCGCAATGCTAAGAAACAGCTTTGGAGCGAAACGAAAAAAGGTAATGAAATCTCCCCCTTTTAGGGGGAGGTGAAAAGCGCGATAGCGCTTTGAGCAGGGGGTAAAGTGTGCCGAGCTAGATCGTATGACCTTACCCCCTCTTCGACACGCTGCGCGGGTCTTCGCTCCCCCTGAAAGGGGGGAGTTTATTCTCCCAACTCTTCCGGGAGATCCGGGTTTGGTTGGGTTGGCCTCTGTCCAT
>CAYZGF010000052.1:0-3318 GCA_964477595.1 uncultured Algimonas sp. | reverse complement strand
GTGTTTAGCAGGTCAGAGGTAAAACGAAACGGCAATATGCGGTGGCCCGCCATGCGTGAGGTTTGGGATTACTCTCCGCCTAATTCCTCCGGCAAGTCCGGGTTTGGATCGGTTGGCATCTGCCCATCTTTCCCGGAATACTTAAACACCACGAATTCCAATGGGCTGTCTTCAGCAGCCTTCACACCGTGATAATCCCATGCGCGGGCAAAGAGGATATCACCTTCATTGGCGGGCATTGTCTTGCCGTTCAAATACCATTCGCCACGTCCCTTTGTGACCATCAGATATTCTTCATCCGCATGACGGTGCGGGGGATGAATTTCCTGCCCGGCGTCAATCTTCGCGACACCGACGAGGACGGGCTTTAGCGCATGGGTATTTTCCGTGAAGTAAGGAAAAAATGTTCCCCAAGGCGCGGCATCAGCAACGACATCGGCTTCAGCGAGGATGGCGGACTCGCCAGCGCTGTTTGTGACAGTGCTATCGGCACCGCTACAGGCGGCCAGCAGCAATGCAGGGATAAAGGCCATTTTTTTCATGATGCGCATTCTCCATAAGCTGACGCGGATACCCCGGCGGCATTTGCCATACATTCATTGGAATAGGTTTTGCCGTCACAGCCGCAAACGGGATTGAAATCCATCGTACACATTTCAGGGATCGGCGTACATATGCCCGGGGCATCTGCTGCGCCGCACATGTCTTCAATCGTTCGCCGGCAAAATTCCCCTGTTTCACATTCCGGTTTGTTCGTTGAAACCATTCCGCCGCAATAGCGGGTATCTGATGGCGCTTCACTGACGGGAAATGCAGGCGGCGGAAGATGCGGCTGATTTTCTATTTCAATCGGTTTTTCCGGCGCCACGCAAGCGATCAAAAACAGGGCGACTGTGAAAAGTAGAGCTCTCATCAGCCTGTTCTCACATCCGTTTCAATCCGTGCGGCGACTTCAGGATCGAGGCGCATTTCCATGGCGAGACGGTCCAGATAATCCCGTTCGCGCGGGTTCAGCCCGTTCGCAATCCGGCAAGAGACCGCGTAAATTTCCAAAGCTGTCTGATCGTCTTTCGCCAGCGCGGCGATAGCAGCGGCATCTGCCTCGCCGGAGAGAACAGCCCGCACATCTTCTGCATCAACACCGTCCAATTCATCCAGCATCACTAGCTCTGCATCAGAGACATCCCCGTCAGCTTTTGCAGCCGCCACCATGGCTTCCAAGAGAATATTTGATCGGTTGGCCGGGGCTTTGTTATTGATAAGGTCGACCACGTCTTGAAAATTCTTTGGCATAGTGCCTGACTGCTGCGCCTTATAAGCGAGATATCCCAGAGCGCCCAAACCGCCGAGGGCCGCAAATTTTCGCTTGGAGCGATTGCCAAGCACGAGCGCCAATGCGCCGGCTGTCGCGGCTGCGCCTAGGCGTAGTTTTTTGCGCGACTCGGCATCTGACCCAACGCCCAGCTTATCAGCCAGTGCGTCTTCCGCTTGCTTGAACATGTCTTTGCCTTTGGCCGTCAGTTCAGCTGTATCCGCTGTCTTGGCCTTTTTGACGAGGTCTTGTCCGGTTCCCAGGATTTGGTCCAAGAGCTTTTGCGCGGTGAGTTCGGTCATATCGGTCTCCTTTAATAGCCCCTTCATAGCTGCAGGTCGAGGTGAGGACAAACGCCTCTTGATTTTTTCTGCCCCAGTCTTGAGAGCTGTTTTATGAAAAAATGGCTTTTGGGCGCTGCGGCGTTGGTATCAATCGGGTTAATTGGGGCGGCAGTCTATCTGCGCACCCCCAGCGCGCCGCGTTACAGTGCGGATGAGGCAAGACAAGCGGCTGCTGGATATGATGTCCGCATCATTCGCGATGGATATGGCGTGCCGCATGTTTTCGGCGCACGTGACGCCGATGTCTCCTTTGGCTTTGGCTATGCCCATGCGGAGGATGACTGGGCGACGATACAAGACACATTGATCGCAGCGCGTGGTATGACGGCGCAATACAAGGGCAAAGACTCTGCGCCGCAAGATTATCTCTACGACCTCTTCAAAGTCCGTGAGTCTGTTTTGCAAAACTATGACAGCCAAGTCAGTGCGGAGGCCAAAGCGATTGCCAAAGCCTATGCGGCAGCAATGAACCTTTATGCCGTAAATAACCCGGATGAGGTCCTGCCAAATATCCTCCCCATAACAGAACAAGATGTCATGGCAGGCTTCGCTTGGGCGACGCCGTTTTTCTATCGTTTGGATGGTTATTTGGAAGACCTCTTTACGGCGGAAGACAAACCCAATGTGTCGCCTTGGGGGCAGACTTCGTCCTTAAATGATGTGGCCTATTCCGTTCGGGGATCAAATGCTTTTGCGGTAGCACCGTCCCGTAGCGCGGATGGTCATACCCGCCTCATCGGAAATTCTCACCAACCCATGACGGGCCCATATGCGTGGTATGAAGCGCATTTGGTCAGCGAGGAAGGCATGAATACGCTGGGCGGGACATTCCCGGGCGTGCCGATACTGGCGCAAGGTGTGACGCCGAACCTCGCTTGGACGCACACGGTCAACCGGCCTGATCTGATCGATATTTATGCGTTGGAAGTGGATGATAATGATAAGCCAACGCAATACCGATTGGACGGGGAATGGGTCGATCTGGAACGCACAAAGTCCAAGTTCAGGGTGAAACTGGCAGGGCCGTTTTCTCTGCCGATCAAGCGAGATGTGCTCTGGTCCGCCCATGGTCCTGTGCTGTCCACGCCGACAGGGCATTACGCCATTCGCTTTGCGGGGCTGGGCGCGCTGGAACCCGGTGGGTTAGGTGCGCTCGACCAATGGCTCGCTATGAACAAAGCCACGAATATGACCGAATGGCGCGCGGCGCTGGAAAGCCAGGGCGTGCTATCTTTCAACATCGTTTACGGCGATAAAAATGGGAATATTGGTGCCGTTTACAATGCCCGTATGCCCCGCCGGATTGAAGGTCCGGACTGGGAAGAAATCCTGCCCGGTGACCGCTCTGAATTGATTTGGGATGAGTTTCGTCCCGTCGCAGATATGCCGCAAATTTGGAACCCACCTTGCGGTTGGGTGTTCTCTGCCAATGCGACGCCTTTCAATATTACGGATGAGGCCTGCAATTTGAAGCGTGAGGATTTTTCCGAGACCTTTGGTATTGAAGACCGGATCACAAATCGCTCACGTCGCGCCCTCGCTTTGCTCGAAAATGATGAGTCCATCAGTCGCGAAGAATTGCTTCGCTACCGTGCAGACACAAAATATGACCCGAACAGCAATCTCATGAAACTGGTCGTAGAAATCGTATTACCAATATTG
>CAYZGF010000051.1:0-11869 GCA_964477595.1 uncultured Algimonas sp. | reverse complement strand
AGGGGAGCGCCTTCGACCACTCGGCCACGTCTCCGTCGGCGGGACTAGCGATTTCACCCTGCCCCCGCAAGCCCTAATGCATTTGAATACAGCTGCGGCACAGCTTCAGCATTTATTAACCATAATTTGCCGCGAACTGACCCGTGACAAGACAAGCTCTCTCAACAGGCCCAAGGACTGCATGTCAGAAAAAACTCTGTTCGTTTACGGGATATTTCCTTCGTGCGCGTACAGGATTGGAAAAAACAGGTGGGTCGAATGCCAATACGAGACATAAAGGACGCGGCGCTTGCCGCGCGCTTGCATGCTAATGATGCCGCAGCACAGCCGTCACGGCCTGCTGCCAGACAGGGTGACGAAAAGCGCGGAACATCCGACTCCCGCTTGGATAAATTTGCGGCGAAAGTCCGTCCTGAACCAAAAACTGCACCGATTGTTGATCGACGGAGAAAGCGCTTAACAACGGCGGATATTGATGTACCCCGCCGTCAAATCAATATGAGCGCCATGAAATTTGGGTTGCGTAGCCTCGACATACTTCTCGTCTGCGCCATTATCGCTGTCGGGATTTGGAATGGCTATATCGGCGTGAACGACCGTGGCATCATGGCTCCTGTCGCGGCCTCAGTCTTGGGGTCAGTGATCTTTATCGCGGCTTTGTTTGTATCCAATGCCTATCGCTTCAACGCGGCCACAACTTGGACATCTCATATTAAAACCGTGATGATTGCGAGCTTTGCCGCGTTAGGTGTCTGGTTGACTGTTGCTTTAATTGTGAGACCTGAAACTTTTTTACCCGATGCTTTGGCGAAAGCCGGATTAGGCGCCATTGCTTTGCTGGCCGTTTTGCACAGTTTCTATCACTCACAAATTCGCCGCTTGCATATACGCGGAGCCTTATCACCAACAATTGTCATGTTGGGTGCGACTGAGAGTGCACGCCGCATTATTGAGGAAAATGCCAAAACCAAAGAATTGAATATTTTGGGTATTTTCGATGACCGTATGGCACGCGCACCACACAATATTCACGGCGTGCCCGTTGTCGGGACCGTCGAAGATTTACATAATTGGGAGGCCCTTCCCTATGTGAACCGGATTGTCGTGACGCTGCCTGCAATGGCCAGCAAACGTAAGCAGGACTTTGTTGATCGCGTCCGCTTGCTTCCAAACAGAATTGCCTTTGTTGTGGATGAGTTTGAAACACTCAATCATGTTCAGCAACGTGTTTCTGAAATCGCGGAGATCAGTCTACGCGATGTTACGGGCAATCCAAAATCCGGTCATCATACGGCCGTAAAACGCCTCATGGATATCGGCATCTCCGCGACCGCATTGGTCTTGGGCGCACCGATCCTCGGGCTTATCGCCCTTCTTATTCGTTTGGACAGTCCCGGTCCGGCCTTGTTCAAACAGCCGCGCCACGGATTTAATAACCGCGTTTTTGATGTCTATAAATTCCGGTCTATGCGCAATGACAAGGCCGATCTGAAAGCCGAACAACAAACCGTTGCCGGCGATGCCCGTATTACAAAGATCGGAAAATTCATCCGCAAGACGTCCATTGATGAGCTGCCGCAGCTTCTCAATGTGTTGAAAGGTGAAATGTCACTCGTCGGACCGCGTCCGCATGCGGTGGGTATGAAAACCGAAGGCAAGGAAAGTATCGAGCTCGTCAATGAATATGCCCATCGTCATAAAGTAAAACCCGGCATGACAGGCTGGGCGCAGATCAATGGTTCCCGTGGTCCTTTGCACAATGCCGCCGATGTGGCCGAGCGTGTACGTTTGGATGTTGAATATATCGAGCGATCAAATGTGATGTGGGATGTCTATATCATGCTGAAAACATTGCCTGTTCTCTTGGGAGACCGGACAAACGTCCGTTAATAGCCATGCTCGGCAAGTCCATCCTGTCATATCTGCCGGTTAACCTGGCCAATGTGCTGACAGCGTTCGGCACAATTGCAATTCTGACTCGTCTTTTGGAGCCGTCAGAATTTGGAATTTATGCGATTGCCATGATTTCCATGCAATTTGTGCATATGGCCCTGTTCACCTGGATGGAAGCCGCAATGGCCCGCTTTCAAGCACGGGCAGAGCGAGAGAATGATGTCGCCTCTCATTTGAAAACGCTCTACCGTCTTGGCTTTATGACAGGCGTTATCGCTTTTGCGATCCTGATGGCATTGCTTTCAATCGCGCCGTTAAATTCAGGGCTGGTTTATGTCTTATGCTTCGCTCTCGCATCAACGTGCCTGCAGGTTTTATTCAATTTAGGGATGGAGGCCCATAAGGCAGCCCACCGGATCAAGCGCTATTCGGTTACATTCTCTAGCTACACATTAATCAGCTTCACGCTGGGTATCTTGTTCATCCTCTTCACGCCTTTGCAAGCGGCCGCACCTTTTGTCGGTCTGATTTGCGGCTTGGTTCTAGTAGGCAGCCTTGATCTGATTTTCATGTGGAGACACATGCGCAGCGGGACTTATCAAACTGAAAAGGCAAAAACATATTTCAAATATGGCGCCCCGCTTTGCATAGGCTTGTTATTGTCTTACGCGCTTAACTCCGCTGACGTCTATTTAATTGCAGCCCTTATGAATGAGGCCTCTGCAGGAGAATATAATGCGGGCTACAATCTCGCAAATCGCAGCCTGGAAATCCTCTTTGTATGGGTTTCTATGGCTGTCACGCCCGTTGCAATCACGGCCATGGAAAAACAAGGTACAGCCGAGTCCCGGGACATATTGAAAAATTACGGCGCGACTTTGCTCTGGATTGCGGTTCCGGCAGCTACCGGCATCGCCCTTGTCGCCAAAGACGCCGGGTTCATTCTTGGTGAAGGCGTTCGGGAAAATGCCGTCATGGTGATGCCCTGGATTGCTCTCGCGGGGCTGATCAATGGGTTCATGACCTATTATGTTCACCGTGCCTTTATGCTGTCAGGACAAACTCAGAAATTCGTTTGGGCGCTGGTTATACCCGTGTTTTTAAACCTCGGCCTAAATATGGTTCTCATCCCGGAATTTGGACTTATGGGTGCCGTCTGGGCAACTATCTTTAGCTATGTGCTCGCCATCCTGATCGCCACCTATCTCGCGCGACGCGATTATCCACTGCCGCTTCCCCTGCGCGCTGCGTTTGAGATCATAGGCTGCAGCGCATTAATGGCCGCTGTCGTTTACAATCTTCCACTGGGCGATATGACACCCGGCTTTGTCACACTTATGATTAAAGGCTTTGTTGGCGTAGCTGTTTATCTCTTAGCGTGTTGGGTCGTAAACGCGGCAAATTGCCGACAGGTTATTCGCGACATGCGCGGACGCCTGGGCTCAAGCGCCATTCCGGAGCCTGCGGAATGACAATCTCCACCACGCATAGCCATACCAGATCCGAGAAAACGCCGCGCCTTTCTGTGCTGGTCCCGTTTTACAAAGATGATGCAACGGCTCTCCTGCGAGATTTGGATCATCAGACAGGTCGTCAGCTTATTGAGGTGTTGTTCTATGACGACGGGACAAATGATCCTCAACTTTCGGCTAGCATGGCCGATGCCGTCGTAACGGCCAAAGGCTCTGTGACGCTTATAACCAATGAGGCCAATCTTGGCCGCTCCGCTGCACGCAACGCCCTGTTTGAAGCTGCCAGAGGCGATTGGGTCCTGTTTCTGGATGCGGATATGCGCCCGGCTCGTGATACCTTTCTACAGACTTATCTCACCCTCATAGAGACATGCGGAGCAGATATTCTGTTCGGTGGTTTTGAAGTCGAGCCCAAGCAAGAAGATGCAGATAGAGATTTGCATAGGGCGTTATCCGAAGTTTCCGATTGTTTGACCTTGGACGAGCGGCAAGCTGGTGGTCCGCAATATGTTGCGTCCTCCAATCTCTGTGTGTGCAAAGATGTCTTGGCAGAAGAACCCTTCGACTCCGGATTTTCCGGATGGGGATGGGAAGATAGCGAATGGGCGGCCCGCGTTTCGAAACGATTCACGCTACTGCATGTCGATAATCCAGCCATTCACTTAGGTTTGGAAACGACAGATACGCTCCTCGCCCGCTTTGCTACATCAGGCGCAAATTACCTTCGCTTTACAAAAGCCCATCCCGAGCTTGCAGAGCGCTTGCCGCTTTATAATATCTCCAAATCACTGGGTCATTTCCCCGGACAAAGCTTGATGCGTCCGGTCTTAAAGCTGTTTGTGAAAACCCACCTCTTACCAATGAAAGCCCGATTGACGGCTTTAAAATTATGGCGTGCCTCACATTATGCGGACGTTCTGTCATGACCGGGATTTTCTATAAGGGGACACGGTTTTTATCGCGGGGCGTTTCCCGGTCCATTTTGCCCGGCTTGGACGAGTCTATTATCACATTCGGGTTTGATGACTGCCCGGCCTCTGCGATTGAAACCGCTCTTCCCATGCTGGAGTCAGAAGGCTGGAAAGCCACCATCTATGTGGCTTGTGGATTATGCGAAACCGAAAATCATTTGGGTCGTCATATGAGCTTATCGGACGTCAAAGATGTGCATGATCGAGGTCACGAAATCGCGGATCACACTTTCTCGCATATGAGTTCAAACGATGTGCGCCTATCTGACTATATCGCCGATATCGAACGAAACCAAAACGCCCTCAAAGATCTAGGATTACCTAAAAGTCGGCATTTTGCGTATCCCTATGGGCATGTCTCACCGGGGCTAAAACGCGCTTTGCGGAAAAAATTTAAAACACTACGTGGCGTGAAAACCTCGAACAACACATCTCAAGACGCCAATCTCTTAAATGCTGTCCGCCTCTATTCCGGGCCGGATCTTGAGGCCGCTTTGCAGCAGATAGAAAATGCAGAATCTGCACCACAATGGCTTAATCTATACACGCATGATGTGCGCGAAAATCCGAGCGATTTCGGGTGCACACCTGACGACTTTAAGAAGATTGTTTCAAAAGTGAAGGCAACCGGCTTGCCCGTCATGAGCGTTGATGCCGCCTACCGCATAATTGACGAGCGGAGGCTTTCATCATGACTTTTGATGCGAACTGCCTCTCTATAATCATCCCCACATATAAGCGACCCGACGCCCTAGCCCGGGCAGTGGCAAGTGTCGAAACCGAGCAAGTCGAGGGCTTGGACATCGAAATTGTGATTGCCGATAATGACCCCAAGGCGAGCGCCAAGGATTTCGTCAGTCAAAAAATCGCGGAATCCGACGCGAACATCATTTACATCCACGTCCCTGAACCCGGTGTTAGCAATGCCAGGAACAGTGCCTTAGGCGCAGCCCGTGGACGTTATATCCTATTTCTGGATGATGACATGGAAGCCTGCGCGCCTTGGGCACAATCTATGTTTGATGCCTCTAAAAAGTTTGAGGCCGCTTTGGTCTTCGGGCCTGTAAACGCGGTCATGTCCGATCCGTCAGACGCATTTTTAGAGAAGATGAAGCCTCTATTTTCTCGACAATCGCGCGGGGAAGACGGCTTAATTGACCGCGGTATCGGCACAGGCAATTGCTTTATTGATCGCGAGAAAGCGGCTCTCCCAACACCCGTTTTTGATATATCATTGAATCAGACAGGCGGCGAGGATGATGCCTTGTTCCGTCAGTTGGAAGATCAAGGCATTCGAATGGCTTGGACGAACGCGGCTGTGACTTTGGAACATGTCCCGGACTCACGCGCGACATTAAGCTATGTTTGGCGACGAAATTTCGCTTTCGGTCAGGCACCAACTCATGAGGCTGCCAATACGGGTGTCAGAGGCTGGCCATTGGTCGTTTTTTGGATGTGCGTCGGCTGTGCGCAAACGTTGATTTATGGTCTGCGCTTTGCCGTTTCGAAATTATTACGACGCCCGGAATCTGTCTTCAATCTGGGACGGATGGCACAAGGGGTCGGTAAAATCTTTTGGGCTGACCGACTGTCACCAAAATTCTACGGCATTTAGACGGGTAGCGGCGTGTAATCCGTACGTCGCGTGAGGAAATAGGGCAAGCGAACCCGATCTCTCCAATAAGGTTTTTCAAACGCAAATAGTTTTGCTGAGGTCGCGACAAAGATCACCCAAGACAGGTCATTTTGTTGCAGGATCGTAGACTCTGACATTGAAAAACCAAGGAACATGACCGTCGATAAAATCACCCAATAGGTCTCGGTCCCGCCTTTGCGGAGGCGGTCAAAAGCTAGGATGATCGTTCCTATAAATAAAAGCGCAAAGGTCCCTACCCCTAAAGCGCCCGTCGAGAGCCAGGTTTCCAACCAGCCATTATGAGCACTCGGAATGCCCCATTCCAATTGTAAGCGGACGTAATAGGACGAGCCGATTGGGTCCAACCAATAAACGCCATATCCGTGCCCTAACCATGGCCGCGTCTGGATCGAAGCAATCAGGCCCGACCAAATATCGGTTCTACCTGTCAGTGTTCTTTCCTTTCCGATAAGACCAAAGGTGAAGTCTGGCGCAAAGACCAACATTCCGACAATGCCACCTATAACAATCAACATCGAAAGGATGAGAGCGGGTCGGAGAAACGTATAACGACGATAAATACGAAGCGCGATGAAACCGCCTATACCAATCATCGAAATCAAAAGCGCCGTCTTGGATGTGGAGAGTAGAACCATCAACAAGCACAATGCGCAAAGCGGCAACCAAATCCATGCCCGGTCAGGTCGCATTGCAAAGGCACACAGCATCACGATCACGCCTTTGGCCATGAAGCCGCCCATATAGTTTTTTTCAATCCATGCGCCGCGCCATGCACCAACATGTATTTCGCTCATGATACCATATGCGGGCAGGAACAGACCGATCAGAAGTGACAACACGGCCGTAACGCCAAAGACAATTGCCAATCGCTGCACCAAGCCGTTCCAGTCATATCGCGCGGCTAGCACCAAACCGAATATGGTTGTCAACATGACGGCGATTGCACGACGTAACGTAACCGCGGGGTCCACTGACCATAAAAAACTAGCTCCGCAAATCACCACACAAATAATCAGCAGTGGATTAAAGGCCGCCAGTCTGATGACTTGAGGCAAAGTCCTGACCATCAAAACGAAAATTAAAGCATAGCCCGGATACCAGAGGAAACGGGCCAAGGGGCTTTGATATTCCGGATTGTTAAAATCCGTCAGGAAGAGCGCAATCAACGCTGTTGAAAACTGAAAAATCAGTAGAAAAAATATGATATTCTCGACGCCACGCAGCAGTCCCCCCAGCGCATAATTACGCTGTTGTAAATGCGCTTGAGAAAACGTCTGCATCGCAGCCATTTTGTCTAACTTTGAGGCGTCGTGTAAGGCGGCGCGGCATTTAGAGCACCGGCTTGAACTTCACCGGACGCATATGGATTATGTGACAAATCCACCGCAGTATTGCCTGCATAGGCCTGTTGAGGCGCCGTGTAGGCTTCAGCATGGGCCGGGTGATTATAATCAACATAGCCGGATTGCGCATATGGATCAGGCGCCGCATAGGCTGCAGGCTGCGTTTCATATGGATTGGGCGTAAAGGGTCGAGGTTCATAAACAGGCACGGCCTCAGGGATTGGGTCATGAACCGGTCCCAAATCAATCTCATCATGATAGTCTTGCGCCGGGACATTACGCACTGCACTCGGCACGGCATAAAGACGCGGGTCCAAGAAGACGCGGATCATGGCGATGAAGAATAAGACAAGTCCCCAAGCGGCAGTTGCGCCGAACCAAGCCAGCTTCTGCATATTGCGGCCTTTATTGGCGAATTGGGCCTTTGAAATGACTTTAACATTTTCTGCCTGAGCTTCAGCCTGTTGTGCATCAACAAGTGCTTCCTGCTCCTTTGCATTATAGGATGTCAGCCGAGCTTTTAACGTCTCGCGCTCCCGCAGAAGATTTTCATAGGTTGGGCCCAAAGCTGTAAGCCTACGGATTTTTCTGTCTGCAGAGTTCAACTGTCGCTGCTGCGTGAATTCACGTTCGCGCAATGAGTCTGCGGTTGCCGCCAAGGTGTTGCGCTGCGTTGTTAGCGCCTGATGAGTTGGATTGGGTCCAACACGACGTCCGCCGCTGGCTTTTCCGCCATAGGATGATTGCAAAGCCCGAAGTTCATTTAGCTCAGTTTGCTTTTGACGAACCGGATCAGATGTCGGGAGATATTTCGCCATAAGCTGCCGAAGTTCCAACTCCGCCTGTGCGACGCGCTGAGCGGCACGATCATCTCGATAAAGATCAATTGTTTCAGGCGTTGCCCTTAACTGATCCTCGACTTGCGCTAAGGCTGCTTCTGTCTCCGCAATTGAAGCACGAGTGGCGTTGAGGCTGGCTTTCAAATCTTCCGTCCGCTTACGCAGCCCTGTCTGCTCCGATGTGAAATCGGCAACGTCATTCTTCTTCAGGAAACTCGCAATAGCCCGCTCGTTCGAGTTCAACTGCCCTTCCGTGGCTTCGCGGCGTTCGGCAATCAACTCGCTCGAGCCTTCGACAAAGACCTGACGGCGGAATGACATATAGGCATCAATAAAGGCATTCACCGTTTCGACGGCGACATCCGGGTCTTCATGCTTATAAGATACATCAATAATAGATGACTTTGGCCGAGGCATCACGGAATAGCTGTTCGCGACGGATTTGCGCAATTCCATGATGGCGTCTTGCTCACCTCTCCGATCTCCGGAGCGCTGAGCAGAGTTGATTTTTTCATAGGCATCTTCGTCAAAGCGTGCTTGGGCTTGCGCTTGTGTAAATCGGTTATCTCCTGACGTCATCTCACCAATCACCTGAGCAATTAGCTGATCATTCCGCATCAGACCTGCTTCGGTCAGCGTGATCGTATCGATCGTGGTCATTAGGCCGCCGCCATTGGACGCCTGCCCAACTGGATTATAGACATACTCCTCGCCCAGCTGGACCATAATGCTCGCATCGCCGGAATAAGTGCGCTTGAGGTCCTTTGTGGCATACCAAGCGCCCGCTGAGCCGAGTAGGAGAAGGATTATAACCCAAGGCATTTGACGGATGAAGGATTTGAACATTTCGCCCAAACGGATGTTCGGCATACCATTGGCGTAATCACCAACGGTCAGATCACCCATGCGGGGGGTCTGAGAGGAGCTAACAGGCTCAAATTTTTTACGACCACGTCTGGCCATGCGCGAATCCCCCGCAAAGTGTTCGCGTTAACCATGTCCTTGTAAATTTTAATAATTCCTTATCCATTCTTGTTAAGGATTAGAAAAAACCACTTAGCCCTGAAAAAAGGCTCCGCTTGATGCACATTTTTCGCAAAACCGCCCTTTTGGCGTCGGCCTGCGCCATCTTTGCCGTAGCTGCACCGTCGGCGGATGCGCAGTCGCGATATGGCCATGCTCCGGTCGCCACGCCGCAACAGGCCCCACAAGGCATGATGGTGGACCGCTATGGTAAGCCTATCAACGCCGGCCCGAAAAAATATAAGAACCTCGCCCACAGGATGCGCGGGCAAAAGCACATTGCCTATCAAACTCCGCCGCCGCCTGGCATGTTTCAACAATGGGTGGACTGGGAGCCTGAATACACACTTGTCGCCGGAGACCAGCTGGATATCGTTGTTAGCTCCGCCCCTGAATTATCGCGCACACTGACAGTTGGTCCTGACGGCCGCGTTGTCATGCCGATGAGCCGCCCCATCATGGCGGCCGGGCGGACATTCTTGCAAGTTCAACATGAGCTCATGGGGGAGTTGGGCAAGCAATTACGCGATCCAAGGATCGCCGTGACGCCGCGCGCCTATGCGCCGGAGCAAATTTATGTCGGCGGCCAAGTCGGTCAGCCCGGAACCTACACCATTCCGGGCCGCATTGGCGCGCTGGAAGGCATTCTGATGGCAGGCGGTCTACGCCCAACAGCCCGTTCGCGCGAAATCGCGGTTCTGCGCCGTGCCCCAAATGGCGGCATGATGATGCGGACTGTGAACATTCGCGGTGGATTGCTGAATATCCGCGAATATAATGATAATCTACAGCTACGCCGCGGCGATATTATCTATGTGCCGCAAAATACGCTGGGCGAAATCGGGACATTTATGGATGGCTTCCGCCGGGCCCTGCCGGTGGATTTCAATCTGTCCTATCAATTCGGAAATAATGGCGGCGGGACGACAGTCGTCTCACCGTAATCCGATTAGTTTCGCTTAAGCCGCCAATAACGTGCGGTTTTCAGTCATCCAGCCGCGTGCAGCCCGTTGCGCCAGCGTTAGATCGGTCGCGCTCATTTCATGCTTGAGCTCTTCACGATAAGCTTTGGCCGGGATGCTGCCCAACATAGCGGCGAGGCTGAACCATTTATGCGCTTCGACGAAATCCGGACCGCGATCTTCCATATCAGTTGAATAGATCAGCCCCAGTCGGAACATGTCATCGGCACCTGCGGCCGTATCAATTGCTTTTTCCGCCTCGCGGACTTCCAGCTCTGTAAAGGCCATAGCCTTTCCTCCCATTTTCACTCACCTACCCTTCGGGCCACTCCCGGGGTCGCCTTGTTTTAGATGCGTTGACTTCATCTCTCGGCGTGAACCGAATGTGGGCACCACAAGATAAATATAGAGTTAAAGAAAAAGACGGTTAATTTCGCTTTACTTGAGTTAAACTTCATAAATACTTACTAAAAACGAAGTATAACACAGTAAATATCAGATTAAACGCAAGACTAAGACAATAAAAAACGCGAACCCCGTTAGGGATTCACGTAGAAGTAACACATCGCGTCAAAAATTATTTTTGACAAAATTTCGAAAAATTAGGGATAAAACTTCGCGACGTCGTCCAAATTTGCACGGTCAGCATAGAGGTTATTCACATTAGCCTCCGGATCGCCATAGCCAATGGCCATACCGACAAGGACTTCTTCTTCCTCGGGAATATCCAGATATTTATGACAAACGGAGGTCCAATTTCGCCACCACCCTTGCGGCGCAGTATGAAGACCGGCCTCCCGCGCCAGCAGCATCAGCGATTGGATAAAAATGCCGATATCCATATGTTGCGGCATATCGAGACGTTTATCGCCCGTAATAATCAATCCGACTGGGGCCTCGAAAAATTTAGCGTTTTGTGCAAACCAGACCAGACGTCCCATCTTATTCTCGCGCGGAATGCCGAGCTTGGCATACATATCCTCACCCAATTTATAGCGCCATGAGCGCTGCGGTTCCCACAGCGGCGATGGATAGGCGGGATAGGTCGGCTCTTCCGTTTTCCCCGCCAGCGTAATTTCGACAGCCTCTTTCGTAAATTTGGCCAGCGTCTCACCCGTCATGACGTGGATTTTCCACGGCTGGAGGTTACCACCGGACGGGCTGCGCAGCGCTTGGGTTAACAGGCCTTTCAGAACGTCATCTGCAACAGGGGTATCAAGGAATTGCCGCACGGTGATCCGTGTATCCAGCGCCTCGGTGACTGACGCACTCTTATCCGTATTCAAACTCATGGGGTTATTCCTTATTTTTCTTTTGAATGGACAGCACAACGGAAATGACCGTGAAGGCCACGACCGCAATGAGGCACGCCAGAGTGACCGCCAAAACAATTGGAAGCTTCAAGACCCATCCAAAGGCATAAAGCGTAATGACAAACATCAAGACGGGATTGACGAGTCTCAGGATTTCCAGAACTCTAATCTTCTGATCCGTCATTCAGATGAACCGTCCAAATCCGCCTGCATTTTTCCGATGACGACTTTGATGATGATCCAATCCAAAAATGCGACGCCCAGCAATGCCCCGCCAATTAAAGTTCCGTTTTCGGACGGAATAATATCCAGCAAAAACAACACACCTGCCGCAATAAATAACAACGTCGCCCCCCACATGGCGAGGGACACAACCGTGATGGCCATTTCTTTTTC
>CAYZGF010000050.1:845-11974 GCA_964477595.1 uncultured Algimonas sp. | reverse complement strand
GTGATAACATCAACAGGGGCTGGTGTGTCTGCGGCAGAACGTAAAGCGCGTCGTGTACCCGTGGTGATAACCACGTCTTCAGCGGCATCTACAGTCGTGTGTTCGACTTGGGCGTGGGCCGGAACCGGCAAAGCCCCCACTAAGAGGCTTGACGCAGAGAGCGCGAGCCATGTTTTATATGCAGATTTTTGCATGATGAAAAATTCCTTAGGTCTAGTGTGTTCCCTATGCTGGCCGGCCAATTACTTCGGCCTTGTTCTCCAGCATTTGAGGAACTTATTCAGTGGGCGCGATGTCACAACATGATTTTACCTGAAATTAGATGCATTTTTTCAAATTGTGACTTAATTGACACAGAGCAAAAATTGATTTTTTAGTAAAATTTGCCGATTATTTACGAAAGGCGCACTTAATAGTGTATTATTAGGGATATGGAAATAAAAATTGCCCAAGACGATGATATTGCCGAGATAAAAGCCCTCATGTTTTTGGCCATTGAGAATCTGCAATCTGATTATCTGACGTCTGAGCAAATTTCCGCATCACATGCAGGCATGGGGCTGGACACGCAATTGATAGAAGATGGGACCTATTTTTGCGTATGGAAAGAGAATCGCATTGTTGGATGTGGAGGGTGGTCGTTCCGCGCTACATTATATGGCGGCAATCATTCTGCGGGCAGAGACATTGCGCGCATGAACCCGGCAACGGACAGGGCGCGTATTCGGGCAATGTATACCCATCCTGATTTTACCCATCGCGGTGTTGCGCGTTTAATATTGGAAACGTCCGAGGAAGCCGCAAAGGCAGCGGGATTTAAAGCGCTGGAAATGGCCGCGACTTTAGCCGGAGAGCCTTTTTACACGCGGTGCGGCTATCACATAGAAAAGCGCTGGCAGGATGAGAATGGGCCTGTCCCTGTTCCGCTGCTCACAATGGTAAAGGTGGTGTGATAACCTAAGGTAGATTTCTCTAGTTAACTGCTTTTATTTGACTTTTTTCATGGCTTACACTTTTGAATTCAGAGAAAATTAAGCCTGATTTCGCAAACTATTCCTGAATTGGGATGGGAACCGAGATGCCAGCACTTACACTGAGGTCTAAGAAGACGATAATTGGAGGTTCCGAACAGGATCTCTCGAAAGTGCTTCAAGCCGCTGACTTGGCTTATGCGCGTGTCGACAAGAACTTGGTTATAAACCACGTCCAAGGTAATGTTGCGAGTATCCTTGGAATAGGTTCGAATGACAATCTTATCGGGTCTGAATTGAACGAAATTCTTGGGGCTTTTCGTGTCGAAAACCCGGAAACCGGTGCCGCTATTGAACCGAAACAGGCAGCTGCTCTCATAGAAAGCTCGTTGCAGTCTGAGGACGCTCATCGCACCACGGTTGTTCTAACGACATTGGACGGAAGACGTGTCCGGGTGAATACATGGTATGAAGGCAATGAGGGATGTACCATTGTCGTCAGGGATATAACGATGGATAGCCGGTACAGAAATCTCTTTGAAATCGCCATGACGGCTGCGGATGCAGGCTTTTGGTCCATGGATTTTAAGTCAGGCAAATTTACTTATTCTACATCTGTCACGAGCCGCCTAACAGAGGAAGAACAAGCCAGGCTGCAGGCCAATGGACTGTTCTCCATTATTCACCCGGATGATGTAACGGCCATGACGTCAGAATGGGCGGATATCATCAAAACACGTCGCGATTTTGATTTGAAATATCGCGTTCGTATCGCAAGCCACGGCGATATGTGGCAGCGCTCTATTGGTCAAATTGTCTGCGCGCCCGATGGAACGCCTTTGGGGGCCACCGCATTTGTCATGGATGTCAGCGAAGATGTCAGCAAGACCGAAGCCTTGAAGGCGGAGCGGTCGGCGTCTAAAGCGAAATCAGAATTTCTCGCGCGAATGAGTCACGAAATCCGGACTCCGCTTAATGCGATCATCGGTATGAGCGATAGTCTCAAGGACGAGAATTTGAGTGACGATGTCCGTGATGTCATTACTGATATTGAAGACGCGGCAGAAGGCCTGCATTATCTCCTCTCGCGAACATTGGATCATGCTAAGCTGATGAGTGATAAGGTCGCCATTAGTCTCGATTCGACTGATCCGAATAAGGTTTTAGGAACTGCAGCTCGACTTTGGAAACCTCAGATAACGAGTAAGGGGCTGAACTTTCGGGTCATGATTGACCCCAATCTACCCGCTTCCATAATGCTGGATGAGTTCCGTTTGCAGCAATGTTTGAACAATCTTCTATCCAATGCTGCAAAATTTACGAAAGCGGGCAGCGTTACACTTCTCGCAAGGAAGGCTGAGGTAAAAGGTAAATCGCATTTTATTCTGGCCGTGAAAGATACTGGCATTGGGATGTCCTCAGACGAGGTGAAACGAATTTTTGATCCCTTCATGCAAGCTGATAACTCCATCCAACGCGAATATGGCGGGACCGGCTTGGGTATGAGTATCACAAAAAACTTATGCGAATTAATGGGTGGCACAATCCGCGTGAAAACGGATCGTGGAGAGGGTACAACTTTCGCTTTGGTCCTGCCGATTTTAGAAAGTGAAGCGGACTTGCCGAAGGTTGAAACACCGGACGTGAAAACTCCTTTGGCCCCTATTGCAAAATCTAAAGCTGTCGAAAATCCGGCGAAACTGGCAGATCCCATTCCTGGCGCAATTGTTGAAGCTCCGCGGAGGGCCACTGAACTCAAACCCTTTGAGGGCCTGAATGTTCTCTGCGTCGAGGATAATCCGATCAATCAGAAGGTTGTGAAGCGATTAATCGGAAAACGCGTCAACCAACTCTATTTTGCTGATAATGGCCGCGAAGCCTTGAATATTCTAAACACGGTTCCGGTGGATGTCGTCCTGATGGATATTCATATGCCGGTGATGGACGGGATCGAAACGACGCTGGAAATTCGTAAATCCAATGAAACTTATGCAAATGTTATCATCATCGCATTGACCGCTGACCCTGACTATCAGCAGCGCCGCATATGTCGGAATATTGGTATGGATGATACGATAGCCAAGCCTGTCAAACGTGAAGACATTCTGGATGCATTTGACCGTACATTGTCGAAATTATCGGATAATTTTGGCCAGGAAGTTTCGCTCAGCGCTTAGTCTGATCTTAGCTCGGAATACCTTCAAACTTCCCGTCTTTTTCAAGTGCGGCCTGCCACGCCGGGCGGGCTTCCATTCGCGTGACATAATCCTGAATATTGGGATAGTCCTCCGACAAAGCGCCACGCATCTTAGCCATATGCAGTGTATAGCCCATCGCAATATCCGCCGCGGTAAATTGGTCTCCGGCTAGAAACTCTGACGTCGATAAATGCGTCTCCATAGAAGATAATACAGCCTCGAGACGGGGTTGAATGAAGACAGCTTTGAGCGTTTGTTCGACCTTCGAAATAATTGGACGGACAAGGAAGGGTGACCTTTCTGTCGCCAAGCCCAAGACGAACCCAAATGTTTGCATGGGCTGTAATGTCCCTTGGGCTGTATGGAACCAAAATAGGTAATCCGCCCGCAAAGAGTCATTGGCTGTAGGACGTAAATCCGCTCGATCGGATTGATCGATAATATAGTCTATAATGGCGTTGCTCTCGGACAATGCGAGATCACCATCGGTAATGACGGGAGCTGTGCCAAGCGGAGACAGAGCTTTATATGCGTCAGGCGCCAACATGGTTTTGGGGTCGCGGTCATACATCTCAAACCCATAGGGGGCTCCGATTTCCTCTAAGAGCCATAGGATGCGAATGGATTGAGAATTTTCCAAATGGTGCAGAGTGATCATTATCTTTATCCTTAGACCGCGAAATTATCGATAAGGCGGACGCTGCTGTCGCCATTTGGACAATGCGCCGCCACAAGCACACGAGCGGGACCGTCCAGATAGCCACCTTCCAAGACGGTGAGTGAATTTGGACTGCGGACTTCGACATAATCTACGGAAGTAAACCCCGCGGATAGAAGCGCCTCTTTCGCCGCCGTGGTGGCTTTGTCGACATGTTGACCGTCCCGCATGTCGGCTGCGCATGTTTTCATGATCCCGTTCAGTTTGCGGGCCAATTTTAAACCATCCGCGTCGAAATAGGCGTTGCGGGAGGAGAGGGCGAGACCGTGTTCATCCCGCGCAATCGGGGCGCCGATGATTTTGATTGGCATATCCAGATCATCAACCAAGCGTCGAATGGTGGCGAGCTGTTGATAGTCTTTTTCGCCAAAAACAGCTGTGTCGGGTTGCACGCGATTGAAGAGTTTTGTGACGACCAACGCAACACCATCAAAAAATGTCGGTCGGTAATCTGTTTCCAATCCCTTGGCCACACCGCCGACAGTGACACTTGTCGCATGGTGCACATCATACATTGTCTGTGGGTCAGGCACATAAACCATGTCGACGCCTTCAGCCTTTAAAAGGCGCGCATCTTCATTTTCTGTTCGGGGATAGGCGTCTAAGTCCTCACCCGGCGCAAATTGGGTTGGATTGACAAAGATCGAAACAACAACACGCTCGCCCTGTTCTTTGGCCAACCGGACAAGGGTGAGGTGACCTTCATGCAGCGCGCCCATCGTCGGAACAAAGACAATCCTGTCGCCCGATCCACGCCAACCCCAAATGACCTTTCGCAGGTCGCGTTCCGTCCGCACAATTTCCATGCAGATCGTCTAGGCCCTAGGGCGCAATAAGCCAACATTTGGTTTGTGTTTGGGCGGCCTGTAATTTTGCGCAGGTCGATTTGGCGTCTGCGGCTGACAATCCCGAAAGCCGGGCGTGAAAAACAGGGGTGCCGCTGATAAATCCACTCGTGATCGCCGGTGGAGTGTTCGGTGTCAGCGCCGCGGAGACCTTTACCGCCTCACCTTGGGTCGCGAAGTTACGAATCTGCACTGCCCATGGTTTCGCGTCTCGCCGCATCTTTGCGCCGCGCAGAACTGTCGTAGGCGCGGATTGATGAGCCAATATCAGGGCCGGTGTTTCAGCTCGCGGCAATACACCCATCACTTTAAATCCGCGTTCGACCAAATCGCGCATATGGCTGTTTCGGCTTTTGCCACTGGCTCCGCCTAAAACAATCGCGATTTGACGTCTGTCATTGCGAACGGCACTGACCATTAAATTATGACCTGACGCATTTGTGTAGCCTGTTTTGAAACCATCCACTTCGGGCATGTCGTGGAGCAGCGCATTCGTATTCTTCTTCCCACGGAAATGGGTCTGCCCGAAATAATGATAGCGGTCATAATGCGTCGTCAGGATGGAATGGGCCAGCTTTGCCATATCCCGCGCCGTGGTGACTTGATCAGGGTGGGGTAATCCGTTGGCTGTTTTGAATGTCGTACGCTGCATCCCAAGACTGCGGGCCTTGGCCGTCATCATCTCGGCAAAACGGGCTTCGCTGCCGCCCAAACGTTCCGCGAGGACGACGGCGGAATCATTATGGCTACGCACCGCCACGGATTGTATTAACTCACGAACGGTAATCATCTGACCTGTTTTCAGGCCCAATTCCACAGGAGGGGTGCGGGCAGCTTTGCGGGAGACCTTCACCCGTTCGCTTAAGGTCAGTGTTCCGGCGTCAAGAGCGTCAAAAACCAAATGTAATGTCATGACTTTGGTGAGGGATGCAGGATAACGCGGCGCATCAATCTGACGCGCATGAACCACGTCCAAAGTGTCCGCATCCACAATAATCGACGCATAACGCCCTTCCGCCCAAGCAGAAGGGGCGAGACTCCATATGAAAAAGAGGATGCACAGGAAACGTAGCATAAAAATCGGTTTGGCAGTTGAACGGTTAGAATATGGTTAATTTAACCTTAAATTTTGGTTTTGATGCTTTTCTGAGGTAAAAATGGGGAATGGAAATCAGGTGGCCCTTTTGATTTTGCAATTTTCAGCCATTTTCTCATGACTTTTACCAATTCTTCTTTGCGTAAAGGTTTGGAAAGGTAGTCATCCATACCTGCATTGATAAATTTTTGTCGATCAGATTTCATCGCATGGGCTGTGATACAGATAATCGGGCCTTGGGCTCGTCCTGTGTCCTGAACCTCTTTTCGAATGATTTGGGTTGCCTCGACGCCGCCCATGATCGGCATAGATATATCCATGAAAATTAGATCGAAGGATTGCAGGCGACAGGCTTCAACAGCTTCCAACCCGGTTGTAGCGATTGTAAGATTAATCTTTGGATGCCTCAAATAAGATTTGATAACGATCCGATTAATCTCGTCATCTTCAACTATCAAAAAGTTCAATTGTGGGACTGCGGCCTCTTGGGTCACGCGATTGGTTTTCATGGGAGGGTTAAGTTCAACGGGGTCTGGTTGAGCCGGGTCGTTTTGTTGTCCAATGCGGCGCAAAGGAAGATCCAGGTAGAAAACGGTCCCTTTCCCGAGTTCCGACTCAACAGTCAGTTGGCCGCCCATGGCTTCCGCAAGTCGTCGAGAAATCGCCAGTCCCAAGCCAGTGCCTCCAAACTTTCGTGTGGTCGTATTTTCGGCCTGCGTGAAGGCCTCAAAGATCATGTCGAGTTTCTCAGGCTCAATTCCGATCCCTGTATCGGCGACTGAAATTCGGATATGGGTGAGGTCATTCTCCTGCTCCACATCGTCCGAAGGCTCCGCACGGAGTTCAATGGATCCCGAGGACGTAAATTTAATTGCATTTCCAATCAGATTGGACAGGATTTGTTGAATACGGTTTTCATCTGCGATGAAGCTTGTCGGGAGTGTCGGCTCATAAAAAGATTTCAACGCTAATCCCTTCTCATTCGCACTCGCATTGAATAGGTCGACAGAGTTTTGGACGACTTTTTGGAGATTAGCGGGTTCCGGGTGGACCATGTCTTTTCCGGATTCAATTTTTGACAAGTCAAGAATATCACTCAAGATCGTCAGTAAACTATTGCCGGATTTGTCGATGATGTCTGTATATCTGATTTGCTCCTCGTTCAGTTCCGTGCGTCGCAAAATATCTAGAACGCCGAGCACGCCATTCATTGGTGTTCTGATTTCATGGCTCATATTTGCAAGGAAGGCTGACTTTGCAATATTGGCTTTTTCAGCGGCTTGTTTGGCATCAATCAACGCTTGCTCTGCGGTTTTTGCCTGTGAGATATCGCGGATATAGGCGACAAATATATCGCCATCCGGGCTTCGGCTGCGAGATATTGCGAGTTCCGACATAAATTCTTCGCCATTTACGCGCTGGGACTCTATTTCCGTTCGGAATGTTTCGTGAAAATCTCCTTTTGGGCTCGTGACATGGGCCAATGACTGATAGTGTAGGGCTTTATATCGCTCGGGAACGATAAACTCACCCATATCCCGGCCGATGATATCTTTGCGTTTAAAACCAAACATCTTCTCTGCCCGGCTATTCGTGTCCAGCACAATACCTTTGCCGTCAAAGATTATAATGCTCTCATGAGTGGTGGCGAAACTGGCTTCGAGTAAACGCTGCTTTGCGTCGACCTGGCCCTCCATTTGCTTCAAACTTGTGACGTTGACGCCCGTGGCTAAAAGCGCTCTCTCACCCGTCACGGCATCTAGGCTGACTTTGACGCTCAGATCAAACCAGATGTCGCCCTGAGAGGTTCGCATTTCTGATACGGTCCGTGTGTCCTCATTCTTCTGCCACTGGGCCCGGCATGTCTCATATTCTGTCTGACAGATGAAAAAGTCCCGCAGCGTGATTTCACCACTGGGTGTAAGGCTTTTCGCTGCCGGGTTTTGATAAAGGAGTTTTCCTTCGAAGCTGAAAAGACCAATTGCAATATCCGTATGGAGCAAAGCTTGAAGGCTGCGTTGGTTGTCATTTGACAGTTGTGTTTGACCCAATGCTTCACATAACATGGCCATGCGTCCGTGAGCTAAGGGAAAAGCCGAATAAATAACGTCGATTGTAACAGGAACATCCTTTGGGAATAGGGTCCAACTCTCGCGGAAACTGCAAGAACCTGCTTTGAAGTCTGACTGATATTGAAACAATCGTTCCGAGACCGCTCTAGTCATCCCTTCGGACAAGTCTCTCTCAGTCAATTCGGTTTCGGTGTTGCCTCCCCACAGCTCACAGGCTGTTTGGTTTGCATATAGGATCCGCTTATTATCGGTGTCATATACCCAAATCGGCGTTTTCAATCGCCTGGCGAACTCGAATGAAGACGCGCCTTCTTCTGTGGGGAGTTGAGCCTGAGATGTCATAAATCGGTTCGATGAAATTATTCAGAAAATAATACCATTATAGATTGTATATAATATTTTGTTACTTTCTCCACTTTTTTCGACCATGAAGCTGATGACCCATCGCGCTGACCGTGATGACTTTCACACGTGGCTGAAAGACCCGAGAAGCCTTCAAGATGGTTGAATCCGCACTCATCTTTCACAGTCCGACGTCTTGGCGTAACCAGATAAGGGTCTATATAGTGCTGCTATGATTGAACGATTCACAGTGCAGATGTCCGGTCCGGATAAAGATAAAGGCGAGGACGGCGAACAGGAACGCGGCGTTGCGACAAAAGTTCGGCCCAAAACTAAGAAACCGTCCATGTGGCGTGTTCTACTCATGAATGATGATTACACGCCGATGGAGTTCGTCGTGTCCATCTTGATGGGTATATTCAATAAGACGTCGGAAGAGGCCACTCAAATCATGCTGAATGTCCACCAATCCGGTGTCGGGACATGCGGTGTCTACACTTTCGAAGTTGCTGAAACCAAGGTCGCACAGGTTATGGACAGTGCCAAACGCGCGCAACATCCCCTGCAATGCACGTTGGAGAAAGCCTAATAATCCGGTGTGACCGGTCTGTCGATTGAGTGCAGCGTATTCGGGATAATCTCGTAGCTATAGGGGAGGGAGAAGGCGAGTTCGATATCGCCCTTTCGGTCCCAATAGACCTGTCGGTCCAGCCCTTCAATAATCGCGACATAGTCCGGACCCAGCGCATCCGTGATCGCATTGATTTCATCAACGACCTTCGCGACGACTTCGTCGCGGTACTGATACGGATCCACGACTGAAACAGCTGTTTCGCCATCGGCGCTAATCGTAACGCGGCCTTTTTCTTCAATGCCCGCAACGAAGCGCGAAAGCTTTGTTGCTAGATCAGCGCTGTTTTCGACACGATCCGGAATAGCCGTTTTAACCCGTATGCGGGCCACCGAGGTGTCAGGACGCCCCCCAAAACTGATGCCTTGCACATAGTTCTTGCGGGTTAGAGTTCTAACGGTCGTTCCGGATTCGATAATGGAGAGTTCGATAGTTGAATCTTCATCAGCGGCTTCCAAAAAATCGTCAATCGTCGATGCAATTTCACTCATACGCTCTGCGCCGTCCCGCGCGTCTGATTCAATGCGGACTTCCAACAAAAGAAAATCACCGCGTTTGACCAAGGTCACGCCGGGTGCGCCTCCGACCTCCTCAAAGCTCTGAGCACGTGAGATACGTGATCCGGTCACAACGATCTCATCTTGCGCCGCAACGGGTTCCGGCGTGAGTAAAAACAAACTGAGAGCAAGGCCGACAGAGGTGAACAGGGCGCGTTTCATGGCAAATCTCCTATGACAAGTTGTCAACATGACACGTTAATTTTCCGCGTCTAGTGTGTTCTCGTGGCTGGCGAATCTCTCTTCGCAGATGATTTCACGGAGGTGTGACAGTTCGCGTCTTGATTAACGGGAGGGTGTCCCCACATCCTTTTATCGAAAGGAAGATTAATTATGGCATCTTTTTCCCCCGTTTTGGAAGAAACCATCCACCGCGCCCTGACGCTGGCCAGCGATCGTAAACACGAGCTCGCCACGCTTGAGCATTTATTGCTTGCGTTGTTGGACGACAAAGACGCCGCCGCCGTCATCACGGCGTGCGATGTCGATATTGAACCTTTGCGTGCCGATGTGCAGCGCTATCTGGACGAAGACCTCGCCTCTCTCGTGGTTGAGGAATTCGAAGAAGCCCGTCCAACGGCCGGCTTTCACCGCGTGATCCAGCGCGCGGTTATTCATGTGCAGTCCTCAGGCCGTGAAGAAGTGACAGGCGCAAATGCGCTGGTCGCTTTGTTTGCTGAGCGTGAGTCCCACGCCGTCTATTTCCTGCAGGAACGCGACATGACGCGTTATGATGCCGTGAATTATATCAGTCACGGCATCAGCAAATCGGGTGACGGAACTGCGCCGAAATCCCCGCTCGGCACAGAGATGCCCGAAGGCGAAGACGCGAAGAAAAAAGACCCGTTGCAGGAATACACCGTCAATCTGAACCAAAAGGCGAAAGATGGCGATATCGATCCGCTGATTGGTCGCAATGACGAAGTTGAGCGCTGTATCATGGTGCTGTCTCGTCGTCGTAAGAATAACCCGCTGCTCGTGGGGGATCCCGGAGTCGGTAAGACCGCTATTGCCGAAGGTATTGCTCGTCGTATCGTCAATGAAGATGTGCCGGAAGTCCTGCAGGACGCCACGATCTATTCTCTCGATATGGGCGCCTTACTGGCCGGAACCCGTTATCGAGGTGATTTCGAAGAACGCTTGAAAGCCGTTGTCACGCAATTGCAAGAGACGGACGGCGCTGTGTTGTTCATCGACGAAATCCACACCATTATCGGTGCGGGTGCGACGTCTGGCGGGGCGATGGATGCGTCCAACTTGCTCAAGCCGGCTCTGCAGTCTGGTAAGCTCCGCTGCATGGGCTCGACAACCTATAAGGAATATCGTCAGCATTTTGAAAAGGACCGCGCGCTCAGCCGCCGTTTCCTCAAAATTGATGTGTCCGAACCGACAGCCGAAGACGCTGTGAAAATCCTCCAAGGGCTAAAATCCTATTTCGAGGAATTTCATGATGTGACCTATTCGCCTGCCGCCATTCAAGGTGCGGTGGACTTATCTGTGCGTCATATCACGGACCGCAAGCTGCCGGATAAAGCGATTGATATTATCGACGAAGCCGGGGCGCGGACGAAACTCGTGACTGAGGATAAGCGCAAGAAAAAGATCGGTATTAAAGAGATCGAATCTGTCATTGCGAAGATCGCCCGTATCCCGCCGAAATCTATTTCGCGCGATGATGAGAAGGCACTCAAATCTCTGC
>CAYZGF010000050.1:0-835 GCA_964477595.1 uncultured Algimonas sp. | reverse complement strand
TGATCAGGTCGCATCTGCGGTAAAACTCGCCCGTGCGGGTCTGCGTGAACCGAACAAGCCGATTGGCTCCTATTTGTTCGCGGGACCAACGGGTGTCGGTAAGACTGAAGTCGCCAAACAGCTCGCCATGACACAAGGTCTGGAACTTCTGCGCTTCGACATGTCCGAATATATGGAACGCCATACGGTGTCGCGCCTCATCGGTGCGCCTCCCGGCTATGTCGGCTATGATCAGGGCGGCTTGCTCACGGATGCTGTGAACCAAAATCCACATTCCATCCTGCTCTTGGACGAGATCGAAAAGGCCCATCCGGATATCTACAACATTTTGTTGCAAGTGATGGATAATGGATTCCTGACAGATGCCAATGGCCGCAAAGTCGACTTTCGCAATGTCATCATCATCATGACGACCAATGCGGGCGCGGCGGATGCTGCCAAGGCCGAGATCGGTTTTGGTCGGGGTTTGAAAGATGACGAACAGGAAAATGCGATCCAACGTCGCTTCACGCCGGAATTCCGGAACCGTCTCGACGCAATTGTCAGCTTCGCGGCGCTCTCGCCGGAAGATATCGCCAAGGTCGTTGATAAATTCGTTATCCAATTGGAAGCTCAGCTTGCCGACCGGAAGATCGAGTTTGAACTCTCCAAAGGTGCGAACCTCTGGCTCGCTAATAAAGGTTATGACAAACGCTATGGCGCCCGTCCTTTGGGCCGTGCGATCCAGGAATATGTCAAAAAGCCGCTCGCGGATGAGATCCTGTTCGGCAAGCTAAAAACAGGCGGCCTCGTCAAAGTCGGCGTGGACAGAAAGAAGGAAAACCTAACCTTCAAA
>CAYZGF010000049.1:3467-11987 GCA_964477595.1 uncultured Algimonas sp. | reverse complement strand
GGCTTTGCACAAAATCTCGGCGCGCGTTGGATGCCGTTCCTCGACTCCGCAAAAGATTGGCTTAGCATTGAAAAAGAAACGGGCATCGAAGCTGTTCTTGAAAATTACAAAGACCTTTTGAATGGACAGAGCGGTCCATCCAAAGGCTATCTCTTCACGCTTTAGGAGCGCCACATGTCTCATAGTTGTTTTGACGTCCAAATCGCGGATGGCATTGCCCATATCATCATGAACCGTCCTGAAAAGCGGAATGCGATGATTGCTGAATTTTGGACAGAGTTGCCGGAAATTGTTCGGGATATTGATGAGAACGCGAAAGCCCGGGTCATTGTCCTGTCCTCGACCGGTCCCGTTTTTTGCGCCGGTATAGATATTGGCATGTTCCAAAATGATATTGGTGGCACACAGGATAAAAATCATCCGCAATATGGGGCGCAATTTTACGGAAATGTGCAGCGCTTGCAGGCTTCGCTCTCGTCTTTAGAAGATTGCCGCCTTCCCGTTCTCGTTGCCATTCAGGGCGGATGTTATGGCGGCGGCGTCGATTTGATGACCGCCTGTGACATGCGTTACGGGACCGAGGACAGCTTTATAACAATTTATGAAATCAATGTGGGCATGACGGCCGATGTCGGGACGTTCCCGCGTATCTTAAATCATATGCCGGAAGGTGTTGTGCGTGAGCTCGCCTATACGGGCCGAAAAATGGGCGCAGCTGAATGCAAATCCCGCGGGCTTTATAATGAGGTTTATCCTGATCACGAAACCATGCTGGCCGCTGTCATGAAAACGGCGCGAGAGATCGCGTCAAAGCCGCCATTAGCGGTTTATGGTTGCAAACGGGCAATTACCTATTCCCGGGATCACAGCACAGCGGATGCATTGGACAATATCGCAGTCTGGAATATGTCCATGTTAATTCCGGCGGAAATGATGGAAGCCATGATGTCCGGAAAGCAAAAGCGCCCCGGTAATTTCCAAGATTTACCAAAGATAAACTCGAAATAGCGGTAACTGAACATAGATAGGGTTTAAAAGGTAGGGCGGGACCAAGATTTGGTTGCGCCCCCGCAACAAATCTTGGTCCTGTGTGTCCACATCGGCAGGCAGCTAGGTTATGAAACGCCCCAAAACTCTAACCGCCGCACAGTGTGTGGCAGCCCCACGACGCGCTTATATGGGGTGAACCTCCGAAAGACTTGTCTGTATAAATAATAATATTTGTCATTTCTGACCGCTGTCTTATTGTTAAAATGACAAAGTGGGGTGATAAAAATGACAATTTACAAGGCAAACCTTAGTGAATATCCGGAGTTAACCTCTGGGATGAGGTGCGAACTGTCATGAAAATGACGCTGTCGCATTATTATTTAGATGCCAATCTTGATATTTTGGCAGGCCTGGGATTTCCGAAATCAATCGCGCTGAAACAGCTTGGTTTAGATGTGCCGCCTTTGGAAACGGCGTCTTCGCGCATTGGGATTGATCCATTTATTGACTGTATTCATGCGGCGTCTGAGTACACATCAGATAATAATATAGCTTTGAAGCTCGGTCATAAATTCAGGGTTGGAAATTTTGGTCAGACCGGAAATTTATATGCCTTTTCAGAAAATTTGAAGGCGGTCATTCAAATGAATGACCTTTATCAGAAAGTGGCAATAGATGCCGGCAATGTTGAATATATGCGGGACCCTTTTGGGGGGCATCATATGTGCTTTCGCCCGTATTACTCTGACATAGAAAAATACCGTCCGATTACAGATATGATTATGGCGTCTTATGTGACGACTTATCGCTGGCTAACGTGGGGATCAGGCGAGAGTATATTGTCGACACGGCTTCCTTATTCGCGTCCCGAGGGTGTAGCCACGCATGAAGAGATATTTAAATCCGACCTGATTTTTGACTCAGACAATATATGTCTTGAATTTTCAGAACTGGCCATGACGCAACGGATTACGACCCATGACCCGGAACGCCTGGCTCGAACACGGATAAAATTGGACCGTATTCTAGGGGTTCAAATGGCGTCCAAGGATTTTGAACAGGCCGTAGAGGCGGCAATTTACGGTGCGCTGGAGGCGGGTCATGTCTCTTCACATATTGTGGCAGACCGCATGGGTATGAGCTGGTCGAGTCTAAGGTCGAAATTAAATGAGTCCGGTGAAGGTATTCGTGAACGCATTGATCGTGTCCGGAAGCGTGTATTCATTGAAAAATATGAAGAAGGGCTGAGCTTTTCACAAATCGCGATGTCTCTCGCTTATAATGATCAAGCTGCAATGAACCGGGCTTTTCGACGTTGGTTTGGAATGACCCCGTCAGACTGGCGTCGCCAGAATGAGCAATAGAGACGTTACCGCGCACGGCCCCAATAATTATAAGACAGGACTTTGAGACCCGGTATATATTGCTGATGTAACTCGTCTATTTCCAGACCCGCCTGAGTAATCAGGCTCGGAATGTCGCGACTACTATGACAACCTCCCGCTATTTTCGACCAAAGGGGATCAATCCGTTTCTGCCATTTTACGACGTTTGTGTCGGGGGCACGGCCATGTTCGCAGAATAGGATGTCGCCGCCGGGTTTCAAAATACGCCGCATCTCGCGTAAAGCCCTTACAGGGTCAGGGATCGTGCAAAGGCTATAGGTAACGACGACCGTGTCTGCGCTGTCTGACTCCATGGGAATATCCTCGCCGGATAATCCGATACGTTCGACCGGAAAGTTTACGGCTTCACGCCGATCCTGACTTCGCTTCCAGATATGTTCGTCCGGGTCGACACCCGTGACGCTTTCAACAATGGCAGGATCATAATGTGGAAGGTTTAGACCTGATCCAATGCCAATTTCGAGAACTTTGCCTTTGGCCAAAGGAACGATCTTCGCACGTTGTTTCTCTATCGGACCGATGCTGCAGGCTTTATCCAAACAGCAGGGTAAAATGTGTCGCGCGTAAAATCCCATATCTTACCTTGATCCGTCTCTAACACTTGGAAAAGTGATCTTACTTCCGTCGATAAATATCCGTATTGCCCGTATCTTGATCTTGCAGAATAAGTTGTTTTTTATCAACGGAGATAATGTCCTTTATCGTCGGCGGACTTTTCTCGGCTTGGGCTTGCAATTCATCGGCCCATCTGCGTGCGATTTCATCCGATGTTCGCGGCATGATGAGCGCTGTCTCTTGAATTTGCTTCAATTGCCCATTGGAAATCTCCCATGACCCGCGCAATTCCAAGCTAACTTTAATGCCGTCACCGGGAAGGCCTTGCCCGGCGATATCCAGATTACGCGTTAAATGAACGCCACCGTCTTTCTTTATCCTGAGGACCGTATCTGCCGTCGTTGTTTCTAATCCATCCGATGTCATGGATGTTGGTGTTTCTTGTACCCATGTGCCGAGAATAGCCTTTTCGACGGGCTGTTGCCCTGAACAGGCTGCGAGCAAAAAAGCAAAACTGACGAGGCAAAAATGAAAGATGCGCATGTCTCGCCCTAACAGCGAAATTTGAGTTTCGCAAAGGTGATTTGGGAATTTCTGCCGATCGGGTTATATAAGTGAAATCAAAAGGGGAGGGGTATGAGCGAAGACGATAAAGTTACGTGTTACACACCGACAAAGGGACGCGCAGGGGCCACCCGGATTCCACGTTGGAAATATGATTGCGTGCGTCGTGCGATCTTAGACATTTTAGAAGACGCGGAAGAGGGTCAAATAGTTTTCAAAGATCTGGCAGGCCATGTTGGAGAGGTTTTGACCAGTAACCAATTGGCGAAATTGGGGTCGCTGGGCTGGCATGTCACTACCGTGAAACTGAATATGGAGGTCGACGGGGAGTTAGAACGTGTCCCTCGTAAAACGCCTCAGACATTGCGAAAATCTGTTTGAAACCGCTCTACACGAAAAGGTGTCCAACTTTAGCTTGGGTCTAATCATTTGCGTGGTTAGACATCGGGCATGACAGATATGCTTCGACTCGCTCTCCCCCAACTGGCCCCTATTTGGCTGTCTCGCGACGAAGGCTTGGCGCAAGTGATTGAGACGATTGAAACTGCAGCGAAAGAAGGCGCTGACCTCATCGTGTTCTCCGAGAGCTTTGTGCCGGGATATCCGTTTTGGTTGGACGGAACGGGTGGCGCGAATTTTAATAATGATCGCCAGAAGGCTATTTTCGCGCATTATTCAGATCAGGCCGTGACCATAGAAGATGGACATCTGGATGCGGTTTGTGCAGCTCTGAAATCTGCGAATATGGCGTGTTATTTGGGTCTGATTGAACGTCCGCGAAATCGCACGGGGCATTCGCTCTATTGCTCCTATGTCTATATCGACAAAAGCGGCACAGTTCAGTCCATCCACCGTAAGCTTCAGCCTACTTATGAAGAGCGTCTGGTCTGGTCGCCGGGTGACGGTAATGGTCTGGTTACGCATCGTTTGGGCGCGTTCACCGTTGGCGGATTAAACTGCTGGGAAAACTGGATGCCCTTGGCCCGCGCTGCACTTTACGGGCAGGGTGAAGACTTACATGTCATGGGATGGCCCGGGAGTGATCGAAATACGGCGGATTTGACGCCTGTTTTGGCCAAAGAAGGTCGCAGCTATTGCGTATCTGTTTCGGCGATTATGCGCCCGTCTGATGTGCGGGAGGATACACCTTTTGCAGATGAAATTCGGGCGAGCTTGAGCGACATGCCCGCTAATGGCGGATCTTGTGTGGCGGCCCCTGATGGGTCTTGGGTATTAGAACCTGTGATGGGCGAAACGGACCTACGTTACTGCGATTTAGACCCCGCTTTTGTGCGTAGAGAGCGTCAAAATTTTGATCCTGCCGGGCATTATTCCAGACCAGATATAACGCAGTTGACAGTGGATCGTCGTCGCCAAAGCACGACAGTTTTTAAAGACTGATCTCGCGCGGATGCCCGGCGGTTTCCGCGCCGTCCAAGCTGTCTTCATCTGCATTTAGATAGATAACCTGCATCCCCGCTGCGTGAGCGGCCGCAACACCCGTTGGACTATCTTCAATGACGACGCAGGCTTCAGGTCTTACGCCGCAGCTTTGTGCGGCATGGAGAAATAAATCCGGTGCTGGCTTTGGCCGGGGAACATCGACAGATGAAAATATTCGCCCCTTGAAGATTTCCAAAAGTCCTGCGGCTTTCAAAGTAACAGCCATCTTTTCGTGCGGTCCTTGCGAGGCGACGCAAATGGATAATCCGGCGGAGCGGACGCCTGTAATGAGATCCAAAATACCATCAATGGCCGTCACCTGCGTCAGGGCGATGCGACAGGCAGCGTCAAAATCCGCTATCCAATCGCGCGAAACGGATCGGCCCAATTCCATTTCCAGCGCGTCATGAACTTGGTGCATATGCCCGCCTTTGAAACGGGAAACGGATTCAGCTCCTGTCATCGGCCAGCCTTGCGCAGTTAAGGCCTCTGCCATCACGGCATTTGCGATGGGCTCGCTATCGACTAATACGCCGTCACAATCGAAAATGACGAGACGCGTGCTCGCGGGGATCAGCGGCATTAATCGTTTAAAGTACCTGTTTCGGGACCGCTGGATAACTCCACATCCAATTCATTCAGTTTCTGCACCAGACCTGTTTCCAACGCATCTAACTTATTCTTGCGGATATTTGTTTCCAAGGCGGCCAAAGGCAGGCCTGTATTCCCGGAAAAATGCATCCAATTTTGACCGTTATACTCAGGCCACTCGGGCAGATCGCCGCCATTGGGATTGCCTGTCTTAGCGAAATTCGTCCACGCCGTGACCAGGATGTCCGTCAAAGCTTCATCATCATCGGATAGGCCAAGAATGGGTTCGGAGCTATCAAAGACGAATGGTATTTCAGCCGCATGAAATGCACCTAATGTCTGCTTTTCAGAGGGCGGCGTGCGGGAGAAATGATAGACATAGCTCGGCGCGCCTGCTGCGGCATTGGCTTCGGCCGCAAAGCGTATATTCACGCCAAAAATCTCGTCGCCCATCATTTGCTCGCCACCTGTCAAGAAATTCTCATTCAGGCCGTAGAGTTCCGCCAATGTCTCCCCTTGCCCGGGATAATGTTCATTGAGCGCCGCGACCATTTCCGGACCACCACGCGCCATGTCATCTTCCCAAACGGAAGGCTGCGGATCATCCGGGAAGAAGAGCGTGCCCTCATCCGAATTATATCCGGTCAGGAACGGCACGGCGTAAATATCGCCGTCGCGAAAGGCATGTCCTACATTTTTTGGAAAGACATATCCGTCGCGAATATGATGAAAAGCTTCATCAGCTTTCTCCGGAAGATTCGCCATAATTTCATCGGCAGGGACGGCCCGCAGCTCTGCGGCGGAAGGCGCCTCTAGACCCAGTGCATCGGCGACCTTTTTACCCATTGCATATCCGCTGGGCCAGCCAAGACCGTTTCCGTCCATTTGCCCCAAATGATAGGTTGAGGCCCCGCTTTGCGCGATGGCTTTGTCAAATTTTCCGGCGGCCAGCGGGCTCGCCATCATTTCCGTAACGGACCACCCGCCCGCGCTCTCCCCGAAAATAGTGACATTCTCCGGATCGCCGCCATAGGCCGCGATATTGTCCTGCACCCAGTCCAGTGCCGCAATTTGGTCAAGCGCGCCGTAATTGCCTGAGACACCATTTGGATCGTCCGCTGACAATGCTGGATGGGCCATATAACCGAAAGCCCCCAAGCGGTAATTGATCGTGACGAGGACAATATCCTTTTCGACTAATCCATTCGCCTGGTAATAAGAGAAATCGCTGGAGCCGAATTGATGACCGCCGCCGTGAATCCAAACCATAACAGGCTGTTTTGTTTCGCCGTCTAAATTCCCCGTGCGGACATTTAGGTACAGACAATCTTCGCTCATCGGGGAGGGTTTTTGTGCGGCAACGGCCTTTTTAATCAGGAAATTTTTTGTTCCGCTCAAACCATGGCCTTCGATCAAACGATCAAAAAAACCGCCTTCAACATCTTCGGGCTGCATGCATCGATTGCCAAATGTGTCGGCTATACGGGTGTCAGACCAAATGGGTGCGTCTGCCGGTGCTGCCCAGCGTAAATCTCCGAGCGGTGGCGCGGCAAAAGGGATGCCTTTAAAGTTGAAAATTTCGGGGTTTTCAGTGGTGACGCCCTGAACCGGTCCTTGCGGCGTTGAAATGAGCGCGGCCTCTGAAATTTCCGGCTCGAAACTATTACACGCACCCAGCGCAGATATGAGGCAAATAGCTGTCGCGGCTTTAAATGTCTGATGCATTTTAACTCTCCCTGTTTGATCTTGATACGCAGTAAAACCGACCTAAGACAAGTATTCCGCACTATGCGGCGCACATGCATTTGTGTAGGCCGCACGCCGTGATGGACCAACAGGACATATTGATCATCGGTGCGGGGCTGATTGGCCTCTGCACGGCGGATGAATTATCTGCCCGTGGCGCGCGGGTTCGCGTGATAGATGCGCGTTCGGGGCCTTGCGAAGGCACGAGTTTCTCAAATTCGGGCATGATCCACCCCAGCCAGGCCATGTCTTGGGACCCGCAGACAGCCTTTTTGAAAAATAATTTGGACGCCGCCCGCGTCACAGCGGAATTGGGGGAACGGTCTAGAACACTCTTGCTGGAGAAAATGGGAGATTTAGGCTTATCAACACGCCCTGAGGGATGTCTCCAACTCTACCCCGACATAGCGGCGGCCCGCGCCGCGCAATCCCGTTATGCTGATATCGGCGTTCGAGCGAATGTCCTTATGAATACCTCAGAGACGTTTGGCATGGCAGCCTGTCATTTCCCGAATGATGCCTCGGGAGATGCGCGAGAATTTGGGTGTGCGCTTGCTGCGCAATTAGAGGCGCGCGGCGTCGCCTTTAATTATAATGCAGAAAATGTGGATGTTCGCCGAAGTGATGACCGGTTTTATGTCAAAACAGGAGATAAGATTTTCAATGCAAAAAATCTAATCATCGCTGCCGGGGGGAACTCGGTGGAGTGTCTTGCGCGTTTAGGTGTAAGATTAAGTCTGAATATTATCGCCGGCGCTGCGGCAGATTTTGATATACCCACAAACTTTGCCCGCTTACCCGCATGTCCCGTCATGGATGCGCAAAGCCGTTCAGCTTTGACTGTGTTTTCCGATCGAATCCGTATCTCGGGTGGCTGGGGCGTCGAGAATCCAGCCATCCTGTTGGACCGATGGCGCGAGATTGCGCCGGAGCTTTTGGAAAAGCTCGGCCCGCAGCGCTCCAGCTGGACAGGTCTTCGCCCCGTCAGCCCGGTCGGGCGACCCTATATCAGCGGCACGTCCATTCCCAATCTTTGGGTCAATACCGGACATGGCCATATGGGCTGGACACTTTGTGCAGGTTCAGGTGAGTATTTGGCAGAAATGATATTGGAAGGTCGCGAGGATAAACGCTTCGCCTTCTCCGGCTAAGCGATAATATCCGGCGTGATCTGATTTTCGATGAAGGTAATTTTGTCCTTCATTGCCAGTTTGATCTTCTTCAT